>JAGPDF010000022.1 GCA_018057705.1 Thermoanaerobaculia bacterium
TCTACATCAAGCTCGCCGGCCAGGACCGGGCCCGATGGGAGAACCGACGCCAGTTCTTCGCGGTGACGGCGCGGCTGATCCGCCGGATCCTGGTCGACCACGCGCGCGAGCGTGGAGCGGAGAAGCGGGCCGGAGGCGCGATCCGGGTCGAGCTCACCGACGACCTGGCGATCGAGGCTCCCGAAGATATCGACCTGCTCGGCCTCGACCGTGCCCTCGAGCGCCTCGCGAACCTCGATCCGCGCGCCACCGAGGTCGTCGGAATGCATTACTTTCTCGGCTTTTCGGTCGGGGAGATCGCCGACCTCATGGCGCTCTCGACGCCGACGATCAAGCGCGATCTGCGCTCGGCGCGCGCCTTTCTCCAGCTCGAGCTCGCACCATGAGCCAAGCCGAAAGCTGGGCGCGCATCCGGGCTCTCTTCGACGAGGTCGCCGAGCTCGGCGCGGTCGAAGCCGAAGTGAGGGTGAAAGCGCTCGCCGGCGGCGACGTTGAGCTCGAGTCCGAGGTCCGCAGGCTCCTCGCGGCGGACCGGAAGGCCAGCGAAACGCCGCCGCCGAAGTTCGTGCTGCACGCCAGCAATTGGAGCGCTGAGAGCGCTGCGAGCGACGGGAGCGATGGGAGCGGCGGGAGCGATCCGCTCATCGGCCGGCGATTCGGCAACTGGACGCTCGAACGGCCGCTCGGCCGCGGCGGCATGGGGCGCGTCTATCTCGCTCGCCGCGCCGACCGCGCCTTCGAGAAGACCGCGGCGCTCAAGCTCCTGCGCGGCGCGCTCGACAGCGCGAGCTTCCGCGACCGCTTCGCGCGTGAGCGCCGGATCGTCGCGACCCTCGACCACCCGGGGATCGCGCGCCTCCTCGACGGCGGCGAGAGCGCCGACGGGCTGCCCTTCCTCGTCCTCGAGGCGGTCGAAGGCAGCGATCTCATCGCCTGGGCGGACGAGCGCCGGCTCGACGTCACCGGGCGGCTGCGCCTCTTCCGCAAGGTACTCGACGCCGTCGCCTATGCCCACCGCAGGCTGATCGTGCATCGCGACCTCAAGCCGTCGAACATCCTCGTCACCGCCGACGGCTCGCCGAAGCTGCTCGACTTCGGCATCGCGCGGATCCTCGACCAGGAAGAGGGCGCGGACTCTCCAGGCGCGACGCGGACGGGCGAGGCGATGTTGACGCCCGAGTACGCGAGCCCGGAGCAGCGGCGGGGCGATCCGGTCGCAACCGGCAGCGACATTTATTCGCTCGGCATCGTCCTCTACGAGCTCCTGGTCGGCTCGACGCCGCTGCGCGGCCGAACGTCGTCCTCCCCGGCCGGGACTGCGCGAGAAGGGGACCGACCTCCCGAGCGACCGTCGACGGCGGCGCGGAAGCGCAGTTCCGGCTTGACAACGGTGCGGCCCGACGAGATCCGCGGCGACCTCGACGCGATCGTGCTCAAGGCGATCCGGCCGGAGGCCGATGAGCGCTACCGTTCGGTCGAAGAGCTGGCCGCCGAGATCGATCGATTTCTCGAAGGGCGCCCCGTCGAGGCCCGCCGGGGGAGTAACCTCTATCGCCTGGCGAAGTTCGCACGTCGCCATCGCGTGGCGCTCGTCGCTGCGGGGCTGGCCGTGACGGTGTTCGCCGTAACCCTGACCCACTCGGCGCTTCGCCTGCGCGCCGAGCGCGATCGCGCAGAACGGCGCTTCGCCGAGACGCGCGAGCTCGCGCGCAGCCTCCTCTTCGACCTGCACGACTCGATCCGCGATCTCGACGGTGCGACCGCCGCCCGACGCCTGCTCGTCGAGCGGGGCCTGCACTACCTCGAGCGCCTGCGTGATGAATCCACCGGCGATCCGACGCTGCGACGGGAAGTCGTCGAAGGGTATCTTCGTCTCGCCGAGATCTTCTCCGACCGCCGCGCCGCCGCCGGCCTCGAGCTCACGGTCGAAGCGGGGGACCTGCTCGAGAGCGCGCGAGCTCTCATCGAGCCGCACGCCGGAGAGCTCGGCGAGGCAGCGGACCGCCGGCTTCTCGTCCAGGTCCTCGGCGCGACGGTGCGCCGACGTTTCACCGGCGAGATCGAGAGCGAAGTGCGGCTCGCCGCGGCGCAGCGCGCGGTCGAGGTCGCCGCGACGCTGGTGCGCGACTCTCCGGAGAGTGCGGACGATCAGCATCTTCATGCCGAGGCGCTGCGCGACCTGGCGGACCAGCTCGGCTTCGCCGGCCGGATCGCCGAGGCGGCCGGGCCGATCGACCGGGCGTCGGTGGCCGCGCGCCGCGCCGCCGAGTTGCGCCCGGCCGATCGCGAGCTCGAGCTGGCCCAGGCGGAGCTCGAGCTCGCCGCCGCCAAGGTGAGATTCCGCGTCGGGCTTCACCGGGAGGCGCGGGCTTCGCTACAGACGGCGCGCGAGATTCTCGCGCGGCGCGCAGCGGCCGAGCCCGGGAGCGTCGAGCTGCGGGACCGCTTCGCCCTGGCGCTGGCCGAGATCGGCAGCGACGCCTGGCAGAACGGCCGGCCCGAGGAGGGGATGGCCGCTCTCGAGCAGTCGTGCGAGCTGCTGGCGGCGACCGTCGCCGCCGATCCGGCGAACCGCCAGGGGGTGCGCCGCCTGACCAGCGCGCGTACCGAGCTCGCTCTGGCGATGGTTGCGTCGGGGCGGATCGACGAGGCGCTCGCGCGCCATGGCGATGCCCTCGCCGCCCTGTCGCGCGCCCGCGAACGACCGGGCGCGCCGGCCTTCTTGATCTACGACGAGGCGTTCCTCGCAGCGCAGATGGGCAAAGCGGCCGCCCTCGCTTCCAGGGCGGCCGGCGGAGCTCGCGAGCAGGAGTCCCTCCTCGCCCGCGCCCGTGAGTGGTACGAGCGCGCCCTGACACTCCACGCCGAGGGGGTACGCGGAGGCACCGCCTCGCACCAGGAGCCGCAGGCCTGGGAGCAGGTGCAGGCGGCCGCGGCCGAGCTCGGCGTCGACTGACCGTCCGGCCCTACGGCACGAACCCGGACCAGCCGGCGGTCGTCCCGAGGTCGAAGCCGTCGGCGAAGAACGGCTGGTCGATCGCCCAGAGCTCGCGGCCGTAGAAGCCCCCGTCGTTAGCGGCGAAAAGGATGCGATCGCCCAGCTGGACGAGCTCGCTTGGACCGGCGCCAGCTGCGGTAACGACTGCCGGATTCTCGGCCTTCTTCGTGCCGGCGGCGGTGCCGTCGGTCAACCAGGTGTGGACCTCGCCGCTGCCGTCGTTGGCGGCGAAGAACAGCAGGTCAGGCCCTGCCGTGAACTCCCCCGGCGCGCTACCCGCGACCGGCCGGATGTCCCGGACCAGCACGGTGCCGGCCTCGGTGCCGTCACTGCGCCAGAGCTCGTTGTTGCCGAAGTCGTCGCCGCCGTCATTGCCGAGAAAGTAGAGCTCTCCCTGCCAGGCGATGCGCCGCGCATCGTTGCCGCCGCTGCCGGTGCCCGGGAAGAGATCCCGGACGATCGTTGTGCCGACCTCCGTGCCGTCGCTCCGCCAGAGCTCCGGACCGACCAATCCGTCATCCGCGATGAAGTAGACCTCGTCGCCGATCGTCACCGGAAAGTCCGGATTCGACGCCGCCGAGCCGTCCTGGATGTCGGCGATCATGGCGGTCCCGCCCTCCGTGCCGTCGCTCACCCAGGCCTCCCGTCCGGCGACGCCATCGGTCGCGGCGAAGAACAGCCGGCCGCCGAGGGTGGCGAAGGCGCTCGGATTCGCGCCGGTCGAGCCTGAGGTGATGTCGCGTACCAGGGCGACACCGGCGTTCGTCGCGACGTGGAGCTCCCTCCCGACGCCGGCGGCGGTGGCAGTGGCGGCGAAGAAGAGCTGATCGCCGACGACGTGGAGCCCGGCCGGCGACGAGCTACCGGCGCCGGTGGCGAGGTTCGCAACCATCGCGGTGCCGCCTGCGCTGCCGTCGCTCGACCAGATCTCGATGCCGGTGGTGCCGTTGTTCGCTGGAAACCAGGCCAAGCCTGCGAAAGCGACGATCTCCGAAATTTCGGCGCCAGTCCCGCCCCCACGGATGTTCTCGACGAGAACGGTGCCGCCCGGCGTGCCGTCGGTCACCCAGAGCTCGGGGCCGTTCACGCCGTCGTCGGCGACGAAGAAAACCTGCCCTCCCACTGCCGTGAACAGGCGCGGACTCGAGCCGTTGACGCCCGGGAAGGCGTCGAGCAGCATCGCGGTTCCCGCTTCGGTGCCATCGGTAGTCCACGGTTCGCAACCGGTGGCGGGCTCGCAGGCGCGAAAGTAGACCCGGTCGCCAACGGTGACCATCTGGCTGGGACTCGAGTCCGCCCCGGGCGCGATGTCGCGCACCAGCCTGGGCGTGCGCTGGGCTGCAACCGGGCCGACGATGTCGAGACTCAGGAAGCACAACGTGACGACGAACACCGGCAGGCGCTGGATTCGGGCGCGGTCCATGGGGAGTCCTCCTCTCCCAGACGCGGATTCCCCCGCCCGGCGGGATCATGGGAGGGGTCGTCCGGCGCCCGCGAGCCCTCGGCGGCTTTCGCCGAATCGCCTTCCCGCCGCGGATTCCATAGAGTGCGGCTCTTGAATCTGCCCATCCTCTGGAAATGAGCCTCACGCCCGGCACCCGCCTCGGCTCCTACGAGATCACCGCCAAGCTCGGGGAAGGCGGCATGGGGGAGGTCTATCGCGCCACGGACCTTCGCCGCGAGCGCGAGACCCGAGCCTGATGCGCATCCTGCGCGCCTCCGGCACCCGCGTGCTTTCCGTGTTCGCCGCCTTTGCCGGGATTTCCGCGCTCCCGGGAATCCCCGCGATCGCAGGCGGCGGCGGAGGCGGCGGCGCCGCCGGCGAGCCCCAGGCTCGACTCGTCGCGCGCAGCGTCCTGCCGGCGCGCAGCTTTCGCACCGGCTCGCCACCGTCGGGCGCCTTCTTGACGGCGGAGGAGCGCGCTGTCGCCGCCGGCAACGGCCTGAGCGGGCCGGCAGCCGGTCCCTATTTTCCGCGGCAGCCGGTGCAGGGGTTCTCGAGCATGGTCCCGGCCGTCGACGGCAACTGGTGGGCGCTCGCCGACAACGGCTACGCCTGGCGTGGCAACTCGGCCGACTGGCAGCTCGTGCTCTACCGGCTCGACCCGCAGTGGGGCTCGCCTGCCGGCCCGCGGCTCATCGAGGCTATTCTGCTGCGCGATCCCGACCGCCGGATTCCGTGGACGATTGTCTGCGATCCCGGCTCCGGCATACGGCTTCCCGACCTCTCCTTCAACGCCTTGCCGCTCCCGCCGGCGGCCTGCGGCGACGACCTCGAAGCGCGCCTCCTGACCGGTTTCGACTTCGACCCGGAGTCTTTCGTGCTCGCGTCCGACGGCAGCTTCTGGATCAGCGAGGAGTTCGGGCCTTTCCTCCTCCACTTCGCTGCCGACGGCCTCCTGGTCGAGCCGCCGGTCGCCGTGCCCGGCGTCCGCTCGCCGCAGAATCCGTTTCTCGATTTCACCCGTCGTGCGCACCCCGAAGCGCCCACGATCGCGGCCAGTCGCGGCTTCGAGGGGATGGCCATCAGCCCCGACGGCGACACCCTCTTCGCTCTGCTCGAAGGAGCCGTGACCGGCGACGACGCGCAGGATCTCCGGATCTACGTCTATCGCATCGCGGCGCGGCGATTCGAAAAGAGCCACCTCCGCGTCCGGCTCGAGGCCGCTTCGCAGACGGTCGACCTGACGAAGCTCGAATACCCGGGCGGCGCCCGCCTCTTTCCGGACGCCGCCGCGCCGGCGAGTGGTCCGGTGGCGATCGGAGAGCTCAAGGCAGTCAACGACCACGAGCTCTTGATGATCGAGCGCGACAATCTGGGCGACGACGAGCGCGCGCCGCGATTCAAGAAGGTCTTTCTGCTCGACACCCAAGGCGCCGCCGAGCGTGGCGGTCATGTCGGCAAGACCCTGCTGCTCGACCTCCTGGCCCTCCCCGATCCGGACGCCGTCGGCGGCGACGGCGACTTCTTCCGCCTGCCGTTCTACACCATCGAGTCGGTGCATCTGGTCGACGAGCGCACCCTCCTCGTGGCCTCGGACAACAACCTTCCGTTTTCGAACGGGCGTGCCCGTGGAGGGAGCAGCGACCGCAGGGGCCCGCTCGCCTCCGACGAGACCGAGCTGGTCCTGGTGCGCCTCGGCACGCCGCTGCGCGCCGACCCCCGGCTGCTGCCGCGCGCTTCTCAGACGGTCGGCAAGTGACGGCGCGAGGATCGATTCCCCTCTCGGCCCCGACGTAGCCACCGTTGGGGAGGGCTCCGGCAGTGCAGGGAACGCCCGGCGGCCGGTCGTGCCCGAAGTCGATCATCTGCTCGGAACGCGGCTGGGTCGAGCCGCGCGGCAGCAGTTCTACCGCGGTCTCGTCGACGCGAGCTACCTGCTCGTCGACCTCCCGCAAGAGCGAGTGGCGCGCATTCGCGAGATCGACGAGCAGTTCCCGGAGCTCGATCTCGGCTTCGTCGACAGCGCGCTGGTGGCCCTCTCCGGAACGACCGGCGTGAGACGCATCGCAACTGCCGACCGCAGACGTTTCACGCCGCTCGCCCGCGCTTTCGACCTGACCCTCGTACCCATGCCGCCCGAGACGCCCTTCACGCCCTGATTCCTGATTCCATACGTTCAGAACCCGCCGGCTCCTCCAGGAGATCCGCGCAAGCTCGGCGAGGGCGGCACGAAGGAGACCCTCTTCGTCCGCTCCGGCACGATGTCGCGCTGCAACGCCGTCCCGGGACGAGATGCGGCTTCGCTGAACGAAGCTCGCCAGCGGAGGGTCGGGTCGCGTAGAATGCACTGCCGCGCGTGGATTGGGCGATTCCAGGCCCCGGTTCGTGCCGGTCTCCAATTTCTGCTGCCTTCTCCGCTCGGTCGCTTCGTCGCCAGTTTGTCGACGAGGTGCCACGCGGTCGTGCGGGTGGCAGGCTAAAACTCCACATCGAAAGGAATCCCATGACTGCGAAGAAGACCAAGGACATCCAGGCCACCGCTCGCGCCCCGAAACCGAAGCAGGCCAGCAAGTCGCCCGGTTCACCGGCGGCAAAGAGTGCGGCGACGCCGAAAGCGACGCCGAAACCGGCCAAGGCTGCAAAAGGCGCCGCGATAAAGGCGCCGACAAAGAAGGCCTCCGCACCGCGCAAGAAGTCTGCGATCGCAGCGAAGCCGCGCACGCTCCCGCCGGTCGTCGTCGCGACAGAGGCCGTTCCGTCCCCCCCGAAACCCCCTTCCCGGGACAGGATCGCCGCCCGTGCGGCCGAGATCTGGCGCGAGACGGGCGGCGCCCCGTTCGAGAACTGGATCCGCGCCGAGCGCGAGCTCGGCGCCTGACCGGGGGGCCAGACACCTCGCCGGAGCGACCGGATAGGATCGTCCCCGAGCTACCCATTTCGTATTCCGGGAGCTTCCGAGGTGTTGCGCGCATGAACCTTCCCGACCGCAACCGCAGTGAGTTCTCGCTCTCCGCAGCCCGGAACCACCTCGCCCGCACTCCGGCGGTACTCGACACCTGGCTGCGCGATCTGCCGGAGGAGTGGGCCCGGGCGAACGAGGGGGGCGAGAGCTGGAGCCCCTGCGACGTCGTCGGTCATCTGATCCACGGCGAGAAGACCGACTGGATTCCACGCCTGACGCGGATCCTCGAGCACGGCACCGGCGTGCCGTTCGAGAAGTTCGACCGCTTCGCCCAGTTCCGCGACTCGGAGGGTAAAGCGCTCGGGGAGCTCCTCGACGAGTTCGCGCGCCGGCGCGCCGAGAGCCTGCGCGCGCTCGATGGCCTTGCACTCGACAGCGCCGCGCTCGACCGGCAGGGTCGCCATCCCATTCTGGGGGAAGTCACCGCGCGCCAGCTTCTCGCCACCTGGGTGGCGCACGACCACGACCACATCGTGCAGATCGCCCGCGTCATCGCCGCCCAGTACGCCGAGGAAGTCGGCCCCTGGCGCCAGTTCCTGCGCGTCATCTCCGGCCAGCCCGGCTGAGCGGCGCCGCGCGGCCGGCAAGAAATTCCTTCACGCGGTAACGGCAAGCCGGATAGGATTCGTGGCTTGATCGGCAAGCGCCTCGGCCCCTACGAGATTACCGCCAAGCTGGGCGAAGGCGGCATGGGCGAGGTCTACCGCGCGACCGACACCCGCCTCAAGCGCGAGGTTGCCATCAAGGTCCTGCCGGCGGCGTTCATCGCGGACATTGACCGCCTGGCGCGCTTCGAGCGCGAGGCGCAGCTCCTCGCCCAGCTCCACCATCCGAACATCGCCTCAATCTTCGGGCTCGAGGTAGCGGGAGGAGTTCGGGCCCTCGTCATGGAGCTCGTCCCCGGCCCCACACTGGCCGAGCGCCTCGAATCCGGGCGGCTTCCCTTTGCTGAATGCCTTTCTTTCGCGCTGCAGATCGCGCAGGCGCTCGAGGAGGCGCACGACAAGGGAATCGTCCACCGGGACTTGAAGCCGCAGAACATCAAGGCCTCCAGCGAAGGAGAGATCAAGGTCCTCGACTTCGGCCTGGCGAAGGCGATGGATACCGCCGCGGGATCCTCGGCCGCTGCGGATCTGGCGAAATCGCCGACGCTGATGCACTCCCCCACGATGACCGCGGCGGCGATCGGCGGGGGCACGCAGATGGGCGTCATCCTCGGCACGGCGGCCTACATGGCGCCGGAGCAGGCGCGCGGCACGGCGGTGGACGCGCGGGCCGACGTCTGGGCGTTCGGCGTGGTGCTCTACGAAATGCTCGCCGGCGGCACCCTCTTCGCCTCGGAGACCGTGGCCGACACCCTTGCGGCGGTTCTGACCCGCGAGATCGACTGGTCCCGCCTGCCGGCCTCGACGCCGCCCGCGGTCCTGCAACTGCTGCGCCGCTGCCTCGAACGCAAACCGCGGGAGCGCCTGCACTCGATCGCCGACGCGCGCCAACTGCTCGCCGACTTTTCCTCCGGCCGCATCGGCGGCGTGGGCGGCGCGAGCGTCGTCAGTGGAACGCTGACTGCGGCGCCCGACGCGGTGGTTCCGCGCGCGCGGACGATCGTTCGCCTCCTTCCCTGGACGATCGCCGCGCTGGCGGCCCTCGCGGCGATCTTCCTGGCACTGCGCAAGGTGCCGGCGGCGGTGGACGCAGCGGCCGGAAGCGAGATCCACTTTGCGCCGCTGACCAGCTTCTCCGGCGTCGAGTCGCCGGGAAGCTGGTCGCCCGACGGGTCGTTCCTCGCCTACTCGCACTCCGCCGAGGGCTCGATGGACCTCTTCGTTCTCCCCACGGCGGGCGGCGCACCGATCTCGCTCTACAAGTCGGCGTTCGACGAAGGGGCACCGCGCTGGTCACCGGACAGCAAGTGGATCGCCTTCACCTCGTTCAAGGAGGGACGGGCCGGAATCTTCCTCGTCTCGCCGCTCGGCGGTCCGGCCCAGAAACTGGTCGACTTGCCGCAGCGCGAGCCCGAGTCCGATGCCCTCGTCGCGCTCGGCAAGCAGCCCTGGTCGCCCGACGGCCGCTGGCTGCTCTTCGCGCGCGCCCGGGAGAAAGGGGGCACGGCGCTCTGGCGTATCGACCTCGAAGGGCGCGAGGAGAAGGAGCTCCTGCCGGCAGTCGAGGGGCAGAGCTTCGCCGAGCCCTCTCTCGCTCCCGACGGCCGCCGAATCGTCTTCACGCGAGCCTCGATCGACGGTCGGGCGAGTCTCTGGCTTCTCGATCTCGACGCCTCCGAGGCGCGCCCCCTGGTCGACGAGAAGGCGAACGCCATGGAGCCGCTCTTTTCGCCCGGTGGCGAGGCCGTGATCTTCGTCTCGGATCGTGCCGGCAACGAGGGCAACGTCTGGACGATCGACCTCGCCAGCCGGCGGATCACTCCCATCACGCTGAGCCCGACGCTCGTCAACTCGCCGGTGGCGGCGCGCGACGGGCGCCTCGCGGTCGCGACCTCCTCGCATCAGACCGACCTCTACCTCGATGCCGTCGACGGAGGGAGCCAGCGCCGACTCACCTTCCACACCCACGACAACTTCGGCCCCCGGCTCTCCCCGGACGGCCGGAAGATCGCCTACATGTCGAACCGGACCGGCGATCCCGAGATCTGGCTGCTCGATCTCGAGTCGGGGGAGGAGCGCCGGCTCACCGACAATCCTGCGCGCGACATGAGCCCGACCTGGGCGCCCGACGGCAGGTCGATCCTCTTCTCCTCGGACCGCGACCCCGCGCACCCGCTCTGGACGCTCGAGGTCGACGGCGGACGGATCGAACCGGTCGGCAAGGGCGT
This sequence comes from Thermoanaerobaculia bacterium, assembly GCA_018057705.1. NCBI lineage: Bacteria > Pseudomonadati > Acidobacteriota > Thermoanaerobaculia > Thermoanaerobaculia bacterium. The sequence continues at coordinate 10,238 of JAGPDF010000022.1, forward strand.
CGCGGCGCTCGACAAGCTTCGCCTCGTCTGGGGACAGTGGGCGCCGGACGGCTCGCGCCTCGGGCTCATCGCGGCCGACGACAGTCGCGGCGGCTCCCTCTGGACGCTCTCCCGCGACGGCTCATTGTCCGGCCCATTCCTGCCGGGCCTGCGCGAGCTCGATTTCTACCGCGACGGGCGGACGATTCTCTACGTTCGGGACGGCAAGGAGGGCGAGGGCCTCGAGCTGCGCGCCGCCGACCTCGAGACCGGCGCCGACGAGCTCCTCTACCGTGGCTGGGTGCGCGAAATGACTGTCTCCCGGGACGGCCGGCTCGTCTCCTTCATCCTGGCCGAGAGCCACATCAACCTGAACCTCTTCGGCCTCGAGCTCGCTCCTCCCCAGCGCCCGGGCGAGCTGCCGCGGGCACTCGGAGCGCCGCGCGCCTTGACCGAAGGCAAGGGGCGCTGGCATGTCCACAACGGCAGCCTCTCGGCGGATGGCAAGCTCGCCGCGTACACGCGCGATACCGACACCGCCGATATCTTCGTGGTCAGCAGCGAACCGCCGCGCTGAAGCGCGGTGGCTTCGCCGGGCCCTGCGCAAACCGGAGTCAGAGCCGTCGGGCTGCAGTAGAGTGCGCCGATGCGGCGCGACCTCGAAGACGGCGCAAGCCGATGATCGGAACACGGCTCGGCCCCTACGAGATCCTCGCCAAGCTCGGCGAGGGCGGGATGGGCGAGGTCTTCCGGGCCCGCGACACCAAGCTCGACCGCGAGGTGGCGGTGAAGGTCCTGCCGCCGCATCTCGCCGCCGACGCCGACGCGCTGGCGCGTTTCGAGCGCGAGGCCAAGGCGGTCGCGGCGCTCTCGCATCCGAACATCCTGGCGATCTTCGATTTCGGCAGGGACGGCGCGATCGCTTTCGCCGCCATGGAGCTCCTCGAAGGCGAGACGCTGCGCGAACGTCTGGTCGCCGGCGCGCTGCCGGCGAGGAAGGCTCTCGAGATCGCCTCCCAGGTAGCGACCGGGCTCGCCGCGGCGCACGCCCGCGGCATCGTGCACCGCGACCTCAAACCCGACAACCTCTTCCTGACCCGCGACGGACAGGTGAAGATCCTCGACTTCGGCCTCGCCCGCCAGAGCGAGCCGCACGGTTCGAAGAGCCAGCTGCTCGCGGCGCCGACGATGGCTGCGGCGGCTCCGGGCACCGAGCCCGGCGCGGTCCTCGGTACCGTCGGCTACATGTCTCCCGAGCAGGTCCGGGGCGAGACGGCGGATGCCCGCTCGGACCTCTTCGCTCTCGGTGTGGTGCTCTACGAGATGCTCATCGGGCGGCGGGCGTTCGCGCACGGTTCGGCGGTCGAGACGATGTCGGCGATCCTTCGCGAGGAACCCCCGGAGATCGAGACCGTCGGGGAGAGATTCTCGCCCGCCCTCGCGCGGCTGCTCCAACACTGTCTCGAGAAGCGCCCCGACGAGCGCTTCCAGTCGGCGCGCGACCTCGCCTTCGATCTCAAATCGCTGGCCTCCGGCGGCTCGTCGACCCGTGCAGGCGGCGGCGCCGCGCTGGTCTCTGCCCAGAGCGACCGCAGCGCACGCCGACGCCTGCTCCTCGCCGCCGGGCTGGTCCTCGCAGGAGCCCTCGCCGGCTGGCTGGCGGCGGGCCTCTCGCGAAAGCCTGAAGCGTCCTCCACGCCGGTCCTGCGTCCGACCTTTCGCCAGTTGACCAAACTGCCCGGCGGCGAGGGCAATCCGAGCATCGCCCCAGACGGCGAGAGCTTCGTCTTCGTCAAGCGCGACGGCGGCGACGCCGATCTCTTCCTGCAGCGGATCGACGGCACGAAGCCGATTCCGCTCACCACCGACTGCGCGCAGGACGATGTGGACCCCGCTTTCTCGCCCGACGGGCGGTCGATCGCCTACCGTTCGGACTGCGGCGGCGGCGGCATCTTCGTCATGGGAGCGACCGGCGAGGCGAGCCGTCGGGTGACCGAATTGGGCTACGCGCCGGCCTGGTCGCCGGACGCCGCCGAGCTCGCCGTCGTCACCGAGAGAACGGGGGCGCCGACCTCGCGCAACTCGGTGAGCGAGCTCTGGGTGGTGAAGGTCGAGACCGGCGCCCGCCGGCGGGTGAGCGAGCTCGACGCGATGGCCCCGACCTGGTCACCCGACGGCCGGCGGATCGCCTTCTGGGGCCTGCGCGACGAGACCTTTCAACGCGATCTCTGGAGCGTGGCCGCCGACGGCTCCCCCGGCGCGAAGGAGTCTGCGCTCTCGCTCGTCGACGATCCGGCGATCGACTGGGCACCGGTCTACTCCCACGACGGACGTTGGCTCTACTTCGCGTCGACCCGCGGCGGGACGTTCAATCTCTGGCGGTTGGCGCTCGAAAGCGCCACCGGAAAACCCCAGGGCGCGCCCGAGCCGGTCACCGCTCCGTCGAGCTGGGCCGGTCCGTTCGACCTCTCCGCCGACGGCCGTCGGATCGTCTTCGTCGACCGCAACGCGCAGACGGAGATCGTGCGTGCCGCCGTTGATCCCGCTCGCCTGGCGCTCGCCAGCGCGCCGGCGCCGGTCTTCAGCGGCTCGTTCGAGATCCGCGAGCAGCAACTGTCGTTCGACGGCGCGTCGGTCGTCTTCACCAATGAAGACATGCCGCAGCACCTCCACCTGGTGCACTCCGACGGTTCCGGCTACCGGCAGCTCACCACCGGCGTCGATCGCAATCGGCAAGGCGCCTGGTCTCCCGACGGGCAGTGGATCGCCTTCCAGACCAATCGCGGCGCCTCGAGCCTGGCGGTCATCCACCCCGACGGCGGCGGCTGGCAGGCGATCGGAGTCGGGCGGGGCTTCACCAATCCGCGCTGGTCGCCCGACGGCAAGCGGCTGCTCTCCTACAACACCAGCGAAGGCGGCAGCATCCTCGATCTCGCCACCGGATTCGCAACGCCGGCAAAGCAGGATCTGCCGCCGATCGCTCCCGGGGTGCTCTTCTGGCCGATCGCCTGGTCGCCCGACGGGAGCCTGGTCGCCGGGTCGGCCGTTCGCGCCGGGCAGATCGGCGAGATCCACATCTGGTCGACCGCCGACCGCGCCTACCGCGAAATGCCTTGGCGGCGCGGCGAACAGATCGACTACAGCGTCGTCTTCATCGACCGCGACCGCCTCGTCTTCGGCTCCGGTACTGGACTTTCCGTCGGGGACCTCCGCGGCGGCGAGCTCGAGCCGCTCTACACGCCCCCGCCCGGCCACCTCATCGTCAATCTCTCCGGCTCCAGTGATGGCCGTTCGCTCACCTGGATCGACAGGGCCGACGAGTCGGATATCTGGCTCATGACGCTCGACGAAAAGACCGAGCTGTAGGCACTCCGGTCAGACAGGAGCGTCGACCGCGGCTGGCGGATCGGGGGCCGCAGCGCCGAAGAAGAAGGCGAGGCCCACCAGAAGGCGCTCGGCCGAGCTCATCCCTGAGCGCCGTTCGATCACCCAGCGGGCGATCGCCGGCTCGTCGGTGATGAGTCCATCGACTCCGAGGTTCAGCATGCGGAACATCTGCACCGGGTCGTTGATGGTCCAGACGTAGACCTTCTTGCCGCGGGCGTGGGCGCGACGCACGAAAGCGCGCGTGGCGATCCCGGCGTTGACGGCGAGGAAGTCGGCGTCGACCGTGGTCAGGTCGCCGACCGCCTTCGCCGTCAGCAGGCCGAGCGTCCACTGCGGCCGGAGCTCCCGCATTCTTCGCACCTGGTCGTACTCGAGCGACATGGCGACGACGTTTCCAGCCTGAGCGAGCCCTTCGACGATGTCGACGGCCCGCTGTGCGAGCGCGATGTCGTGACCGTAGTACTTGAGCTCGATCATGACCTTGGCGCTTCCTCGCGCTCGCGAAAGGACATCTCGCAGCAGCGGCACGCGCTCGCCATGGAACTCCGGGGCGAACCAGCTGCCGATGTCGATTCCGGCGAGGCGCTCGACGGTCGCGTCCCAGATCTTCAGGTCGACGCCGGCGACTCTCATGAGATCGCTGTCGTGCAGCACGGCGATCTCGCCGTCGGCGGTCTCCTGGACATCGATCTCGACAAAGTCCGCACCCTCATCGATGGCCCTCTGCACCGAGGCGAGCGTGTTTTCGGGCGCCGACGCCGCGGCGCCGCGATGGGCGATGACGACCACTTCGCCCTGACCGCGCACTCCCCGCAGCAGGTAGACACCGATGCCGCCGGCGATCAGGGCGAGCAGCACCACGGCACCCATCGCCAGGGCGAAGCTCAGACGAGGTGCGCCGCCCGCTGTGAGAGGTTCGGCCTCCGCCAGGCGTGCGCGCATCGCGCTGTCCCTGCCACCCAAACGCCGGTAGATCTGTACGACGAGAAGTGCGAAGGCAGAGGTGTTTCCCCAGCTGATCAACAGGTTGATGACGACCCAGAGGGCGGTGAGGAGAAGCATGAAGCCGAGGACCCAGCCGACGTTGCCCATCCCGAAGGGAGCGACGAGCCGCCCCAGTCCGAAGATCGCCGCCGGCAGCACGCTAGCGAGGAGAAGCGCTGCGACACCCCACAGGATGAGCGTGCGGGAAATCCTCCGGCGCTCGCCGTCGGTCCGCCGCGCGCTTTCGGCGAGGGCGCGCCGCGGCGGAACATCCTCGAAAAGGACCAACGGCAGCGCCAGGCTCCAGGAGACGAGTCGCGGCACCAGGACCGCCGCCAGTCCGATCACCAGGGCCAGAACCAGCCCCACTGCCGCCAGGAAGGCCGGCGGCTTCTCCTTGAGGTAGTAGTTGATGTCGAAATCGCGCAGGAGACCGAGGTAGACCAGGCCCAGTCCCAGCAGGAACGGAGCGGCAAGCAGCAGCGACCTCGCGACCACCCGGACGGCGAGCTCGAAGACCGGCAGCGCACGGCCGAGCGCGAAGCGCACGGCCTGCCCGGAGTCGACCCGCACCCCAGCCGTCGCGCCGACGCCGATTGCCATCAGACAGGCCAGCTCGAGCGCGACGATGGCGATCGAAAACGCCGCGACGCCGACCAGCAGGAGGAGTCCCAGGGGGCGCAAGAAAAAGAGGAGGATGTCGATGTCCGCCAGGACCGAGCTTCCGGACGCGGCCACCCCCGCCTCGAGGGCCAGCCCGACGAGTGGCGTCAATACCGCGAACGCCAGCAGTTTGAAGACCAGATCGGTCGCGAGGAGCTGCCGCCAGACCCGCATGCCGTCGGACCAGGCACCGGCGAAGACGGGCTCGGAGCCGGACGGTTGGGAGTCCTCCATGACCCTTGGATTCTAGTTCGAACGCAGGGGTCGGGAACCCGCACCGAGGAGATCCTTCTCAAGGAGCTCGGGACAGGCGAAAATAGCGGCGTACCCGGCGGCGCCCAACTGCGCAACGGGTTCGGAGGCGCCGCGATGAGCCAGCCCCGAGGTCCCAGGTCCCAGGCCGCCGATGGCCTCGCGATCGCAGGACGCGAGGAGATCCTGCGCGTCCTGCTCAAGGCCGGCGTCATCGTCGTGCTGGGGACGCTCGCGCTGCTGGCCCTGTTCGAAGGCCGGCGCATCGTACTCTGGCCGTATGTCGCGTTGCTCGCAAGCCATTTGGCAGCCTGGTTCCTGCTGCGCTCGGGGCGGCTGCGCACAGCGGTGCTCACCCACGCCACGGTCTACATCTCGACGATCCTCCTGGTACTCCTCCTCTTCGGAGGCCTGCGGTCTCCCGCCAGCTTCGTCCTGTCGCCGATCGTCCTGATCGTGGGACTGACCTGGAACGGGCGGGCCGCGATCGTCACCGCCGGTGCCTGTTCACTGGGCATGCTGGGGCTCGTCGCATGGGCGGCGACGCGCGACCGACTCAAGCGCGGAGAGCTCACCTACTGGGTGGTGGCGACCGCGGTTCTCGCCCTGACCAGCGTCGTCCTGGCCATTGCGCTCCGCGCCATCGGCCGCGCCCAGGCGCGGACGATCGGTGCCGAGCGCGAGCGCTGGGCACTGCAGGAGCAGCTCCTCCGCTCGCAGCGCCTCGAGTCGGTCGCGAGACTCGCCGCCGGCGTGGCGCACGACTTCAACAACCTGCTGAACGTCATCGTCGGCCAGGCCGGAATGCTCGCCCGTCACCCGGACGAAAAGACCGCCAAGCAGGCGCGGCAGATCGAGAGCGCGGCCTGGCGCGCCGCGGACCTCACCCAGAAGCTCCTCGCTGTCGGGCGCGACCGTACCTTCGAGAACGGCGACCTCGAGCTGAACGCCGTAGTCAGGGAGATCGAGCCGCTCCTGCGGCGGAGCCTCGCCGGTGTCGACGGCGGGGGACGCCCGGACGGGCCGGAGCAGCTGGAGCCTGCGGGCGGCCGGGACCGGCTCAGCTTCGACCTCGAACCGGCGCCACTGCTCGTCCGCGCCGACGCAGCGGGTCTCGAACAGATCCTCATGAACCTGGTCGTCAACGCCGGCCACGCGACCCGCGGCGGTGGCGAGATCCGCGTCGTCACGCGCCGCGCGGAACGTGCCGAGGTCGCCCGCCTTCCAGAATTCGCGACGGCGCGGGGAGCGATCCGTCTCGAGGTCGCGGACACCGGCGCCGGCATGACACCCGAGGTGCAGGCCCACCTCTTCGAGCCGTTCTTCAGCACCCGGCCTCCCGGGGAGGGCACCGGCCTCGGACTCGCCTCGGTCTACGGCATCGTCCAGCAGTGTGGCGGGGCCATTCAGGTAGAGAGCGCTCCCGGCCGCGGCGCCTCGTTTCGCGTCTATCTGGCCGGTGCAAGCGACCCGGTGTCCACCCCTGCGCCAGGGGCCTGAGGCCCGGAAAGACGCACCCACCCCGCAGGACGGTGCCTCGAAACGCCGGCCCGCGTAACCTCGAAGCTCGATGGGGCAACTACCGCGACTCGTGCTGACCGGCGCGGCCGGCTTCCTCGGCAGACGGGTGATCGACCGTCTCGCCGGCAAGTGGCAGATCGAAGCGGTGGATCGCGAGCCCCCGGTCGCCGGCGCGCTCGTCCATCGCCCCGAGGTCCGTTGGCACGCGGTCGACCTGACCGAATCCGAGGCGGTGACGCGGCTCTTCGACGGCCTGCGCGAGAGCGGCGGCGCCACGGCATTGGTTCATCTCGCGGCGCACTACGACTTCACCGGCGAGCGCCACCCCGACTACGAGCGCACCAACGTCGAGGGAACCCGCCGGCTGCTCGACGCCTGCGAAGGGCTCGGCCTCGAGCGGTTCATCTTCGCGAGCTCGCTCGCCGCCAGCCAGTTCCCGCGCGCCGGCCGGATGCTCGACGAATCGAGCCCACCCGACGGCGATCACATCTATGCCGAGAGCAAGCGCGCCGGCGAGGCGATGATGCGGGCGGAGGGCCGCTTCCCGACCGCCATCATCCGCTTCGCGGCGCTCTACTCGGACTGGTGCGAATACGCTCCGCTCTTCTCGCTGCTGCGCACCTGGCTCGCCGGGCGCTGGAACTCGCGCATCCTCGGCGGACGCGGCCGCTCCGCCGTGCCCTACCTCCACGTGCGCGACGCCGGCGTCTTCGTCGAGCGCCTGCTCGACCTGCGACGCGAGCTCCTGCCGGCCGAGGTGCTCATCGCGAGCCCGAACCGGGTGACCTCGCACGCCGACCTCTTCCGTGCCGTGACCACCTACGTGCGAGGCACTGCGTCGCGTCCGATCTGCACGCCGCGGGCGGTCGCGACCCTGGGGCTTCACTTCCTCGATCTCGTCGGCCGGGCGAGCGGCAACCGGCCGTTCGAACGTCCCTGGATGGGCAGAATGATCGACCGCCGCCTCGAGGTCGATCCGCACCAGAGCTACCGGCGGCTCTCCTGGACGCCGCGCCCGCGCCTCGACATCGTGCGCCGGATCCCGTTCCTGATCGAGAACCAGTACAGCGAGCCGGGAACCTGGGCAGCGCACAACGAGGCGGCGCTGCACTCTTCCGAGCTCTCGCCGCAGGTCCAGATCCTTCGCCTGTTCGAGGCCCACGAAGAGGAGCTGTTCGAGGCCGCCACCCGCGCCCTGGTGGCCGATCCGGTGAATTTTCCCCACTACGCCCGCGTCGGCGCCGTCGAGCACGACTGGAATCATCGCCAGTTCCTGCGCAACCTGGCCCAGTCGGTGCGCACGCGTCACCGCGGCTTCTTTCGCACCTACTGCTACGACCTGGCGCGACGACGGGCACAGCAGGGCTTTCCGCAGGACGAGCTGCGCGCCGCGCTGCTCTCTTTCGAGCGCGTCTTCCACTACGTCCTGGCGACCGACCCGCGTGCCGCCGCCCTGGAGCCCCACTTGAACGAGCTCGTGCACCGCACAATCGAGTTCGGGATGGACGGCCTCGAGGCCGGCTACGAAGAGGCCGGCGAACCCCCGGCCCAGCCGGCCTGATTCAGCTTCGCTCCGCGGCCGACTCGCGGCGGGGGTCGAAGCTCGCGGGGTCAGCCAGCGGCGTCATAGGCGGCGCGGATCCAGCCGACGAGAGCGGCGTCAACCTCTTCCGGCGAGCCGATGCGCACTTTGAACTGACACATGCCGCCGGGCGGCAGGGCGATCAGGCGATCGCCGGCAGCCAGGCCCTTGGCGTTGAGGCCGACCTCCACCTGGGTCTTCGTCGCCGGACCGACCATCGCGAACTGCTTCTTGCGGCGCAGGCTGAGGTATCCCTTCTTGGGGGCGATCTCGAACGGGCCAAAGCCGGCGATCGCCGCCATCAGCCGGTCGTGGATCGGGCGCAGCGCTGCCTTGGGCCCGGCGTAGATCTCGTCCTCCGCCGCCCCAGCGCTCGCCGCCGGCGCGGCCGCCGCTCCAGTCGCTCTCAGGTGCAGCGTCACCAACGTGTTGGCGTCACCGTGCCCGAGCCCCAGCGCGCTTTTCGCGGCGTCGCGCAGCTCACCGTGTTTAGCGAGACCGGTCGCCTGGAGCCAGGCGTAGAGATCGTCGAGCGTCTTTCCGGTCTTCTTCTGGATGTTCGCGAGTTGCGTCTGGATCGCCTTGTCGACTTCGGTCATCGCGCCTCCCTTGGCTCCGGTGGCTTGGAGGGGCGATTCTCACCCGTTTCCGCCCCGCCGTCGACCGGGCTGCCGAGAAACGACCCCGATGGGGTTACGATCCGCCGATGAATCGGACTCCGGGCGGCTTCCTTCACGGCGGATCCTGGATGGCCCTGGCTCTCGTGACCGGGCTCGCGGCGCCGGGATCTCCGGCTGCTGCGGCGGTCGTGGTGGAAGCGATCACGGCGCCGCCGGGGGCGCAGGCGCCGCTCGCGGCGGGCGATGCAGTGGTGCGCTGGCGGCTCACCGGCGCCTCGCCGGCGCGCTCCGGAGAGCTGGCGCACTGGGGGGAGCTCGAGCTCCTGCCGCTCATCGAGAGTCCGCGCGGCACCCTGGAGATCGACCTGGTGCGTGGCGGGTCGCCGCAGCGCGTGACGCTGGCGCCGGCGGCCTGGATCTTGAAAGGACGCCCGGCGGGTGCGGGCGCTGAGCTGCTGGCCTTCGTCGCCGGTTTCGCCGACAAGAGCTCGACGCTCGATGCCACCGGCGTCGAGGGGCGCCTGGCCGGGACTTCGGACGAGATTCGCAGCTGGGTCTGGGTACGATTCGCCGACGCGCGCGGCAAGCGCTCCGACTGGCTCGGGGCCGAGCAGGGCTATGCCATCGCGATCGCGCTCTCCCCAGCCATCGTCGCAGCCGATCTCGAACGCTTTCGGGGCGATGCCTTGCGGCGGCTCGGCAGGCTCGCCGAAGCGGAAGCCGCCTACCGACGCGCGCTCGCCGTCTGGAACCGGCTCGAGCCCGCGGGCCTGGGCGCCTCTACCGCGCTCGGCGCGCTGGGCTCCCTGCGCGCCGCGCAGTACGAGCTCGCCGAGGCGAACCGGTTCTACGCCGAGGTGGCTGCGATCCGGAAACGGCTCGCCGCCGGGAGCTGGCTGTACGCCAACGCGCTCAACAATCTCGGGACGCTCGCCGGACGCCGGAACGACCTGGCCGCGGCTGAAGACTACCTGCTCGAAGCGCTGGCGATCGCCGAGAGGGGGCAGGGTGACGCCGCACCCCTGCTCGCCAATCTGGGAATCGTGGCGCGTCTGCGCGGCGATTTCGAACGCGCGGAGATGTACACCCGCCGGGCGATCGGGCTCTTCCGCGAGGCGGGCAACCGCCGCGAAATGGCCAGCAAGCTCATGACGCTCGCCAACGTGCTCGGCGACCTCGGGCGATTCGATGACGCGTTCGCCACCTACGCCGAAGCCCTCGCAGGCCTCGCCGGCGAGCACCCCGACCGCGAACTGGTCGGCACCGTGCATGCCAATCGCGCCAAGGTCTTTCAATTGAAGGGTGACTACCCCGCCGCAGCGACCGATCTCGCCGCCGCCCGGACGTGGCTGGCTTTCGAGCTGCCGCGGACCTCGACCGAGGCCCTGGTGACGGCACTCGAGTCCGAGCAGGCGAAGGCGCGCGGAGATCTCGGCGAAGCGGGCCGCCTCGCGGAAATCACGCTCTCGGCGCGCTCCCGCCTCCAGCCCGACACCAGTTTCGAAGCGCAGGCCGCTTCGGAGCTGGCCGGCGTACGGGATTTGCAGGGTCGGACGGCGGACGCCGACACCCTCTTCCAGCGTTCGATTCGGGCCCTCGAACGGCAGCAGCAGCGTCTCGGCGGTGGCGATCGCGGCCTGGTCGCTTTCCGTACCAAGTACGCCGGAATCTACCGCGCTTATCAGGAGTTCCTGCTTCGCAACGCACGGACCGAAGCCGCCTTCGAGCTCTACGAGCGCTCGCGCGCTCAGGCGCTGCTGGCGCTCCTGCAGCAGCGCGATCTCGACTTCACCGAGAACGATCTCCCGCCGTCGCTGCACAGCCGGCGAAGCGCGATCCTGCTCGACATCGACCGCGCCTACCTCGCGCTCGCGAAAGTCCCGGAGGACGACGCCACCGCGCGCGAAGCCCAGCGCCAGGCTCTCGAATCGCTGCACGCCGAGCGGGAGCTCGTGACGCGCGAGATCCACGCCGCCTCGCCGCGCCTCGCCGCCATCGAGGCGCCACCGGCCCTCGCGCTCGACGCGATCCGGCGCGGTTTGGCGCCGGGGACGCTGCTGCTCGCCTACAGCGTCGGCGCGAAGTCGTCGACGTTGTTCGCTCTGCCCGCGGGAGGCGAGCTCACGGCCCACCCGATCGCCGCCGGCGAGCCCGAGCTCGCCGCCGACGTGCGGCGCTGGGTCGAGCTCACGACAGCGACCACGCTCGGTCGCGCCGAGCTCGCCGGCCTCGAGAGGCGCCTCGGTGACCGGCTGCTCTCGCCGGTCGCCGGCCAGCTGGCGAAGGCCCGGCGTTTGCTCGTCGTTCCGGATGGCGCTCTCCACGCGCTCGCTTTCGCCGCGCTCCCGGACCCGCGCGATCCGGGCAAGCGCCTGATCGAGGCACTCCCCGTGTCGCACCAGGTCTCGGCTTCGGTCCATGCCGCGCTCGCCAGGCGCCCGGCGGCCGGTATTGGCGCCATTGGAGCCATTGGATCCGTCGCCGTCTTCGCCGACCCGGTGACCGCGGCGACGGCACCGGCGCGCCTGCGGCGCGAGCTCGGCCGGTTGCCGGCGACGCGGCGCGAGGCGGCGCGAGTCAACCAGGCGTTCGGAGGCCGGGCGCACCTCTTCCTCGACGCCGACGCCACGGAGGCGACCGCCCGGCGGGAGATGGCTTCGGCGTCGCTCGCTCACTTCGCCACTCACGCGGTGGTCGACGAGGCGCTGCCGCTCGACTCGGCACTGGTGCTCTCGCCCTCTGGCGGCGACGAGGGGTTGCTCCAGGCCTGGGAGATCGCCGAGCAGGTGAAGCTCACGAGCGACCTCGTCGTGCTCTCGGCCTGCGAAACGGCGCGTGGCGGAGATCGCGGCGGCGAGGGGGTTCTCGGCCTGGTGCGGGCGATGCAGGTGGCCGGCGCCCGCAGTGTCGTCGCCAGCCTCTGGCGCGTCGACGACGAGTCGACCGCCGAGCTCATGGGACGCTTCTACTCGGCCCTCGCGACCGGACTGCCGCGCGACGAAGCGCTGCGCCGGGCCCAACTCGAGCTTCTGCGCGGCGGCGTCGAGGTCGAGCGCGACGGTCGCAAAGTGGCTCTGCGGACCTCGGAGCCGCGCCACTGGGCGCCGTTCATCCTGATCGGCCCGGCCGACTAGCGGGGCTCGGCGGCCGCGGGCGCCGACCGGCTACGGAGCGACAACGACACGGTAGTGCGCGATGCGCGCCCAGGTGGCTCCGATTCGTCCCTCGAGCTCGATGCCGAGTTCGCCCGCGCGCAGCGCACCGGCTGGGAGGAACAGCGCGTAGGCACCGCCAGCGGCCGGTTTGAGGCCGGTCGCCTGCCATTGCGGCCGTTCTGCCGCCGGCTCGCCCAGGCGCACGCGTACCTCCTCCCACGCCTCGGCTCGATCGGTGACCAGAAGCAGCGTCGTCGCGACACGGCGATCGACGCCTACCGCCGCAGCGTCGGCGGCCGCGGTGCCGCGCGTGCGGGAATCCGCGGGAAGGAGCTCGACGAGGGCGACCCGGGCCTCCGGCACCGGGGTCCGCGCGCGCATCGCGACCCACACCGAAAGTGCCGTGGTCGCAACAAGGGCAGCCGCCAGGGCGAGCGCCCGGCCCCATCGGCGCGGCGGCCCGGGCGCCGGGGCCGGCGCGACAGGACGCTGCCCGGCCGGGCCCGCGATCCCGGACGCCGCAGCCGAACCGGCAGCCGCCACCGAGCTTCGGTCGGCTCCGACCAGCTGAAGCTCCTCCCGGCACTCCGTGCAGTGCGCCAGGTGGAGCTCGAGGGTGGAGCGCTCGAGGCCGTCCGCAGGGTCGAGCGGCAGCCCGAGAGCGTAGTCCACGAGCGTCGCCGCCTCGGGGTGGCCGGCGAACAGCGCGCTCGCTTCGCGGGTGGCCGCGAGCGCCCCGCGGCACTCCGCGCAGCCCGCGAGATGGGCTGAAAGTTCGGCCCGCTCCACGGGGCTGAGGCTCCCGTGCAGGAACCAGGGAAGGCGCTCTTCGATCTCGCGGCAGGTGAGGTCGCTCATCTTCTCCTATGTCACCCCGGCCGGTTTCGCGTTACCGCCGGCCGTCCATCGCGCACGCGCTGCCAGGGCTTTCTCGCGGCAGCGCAGGACGCGCACGCGCAGCGTGCCGGCGGCGACGCCGAGCGCCTCGCCCATCGCTTCGTAGCCCAGCCCACGGTGGATCATCGCCCAGAGCTCACGGCAGTGTTCGGGCATCCCGGCGAGGACGCGCAGGGCGAGCTCGAGGTCGTGCCGACGGCGGGCAGCCTCGTAGGGGGTCGGTTGCGGATCGACCAGTTGCACGTCGTCGAGGTCGACCCACTGCTTTCCGCGCCGCGCCCGCAGCCGGTTCAGGCACTTGTGGTGCACCATCCGGCGGACGTAGGTCGCGAGCCGGCTCCGCCCCTCGAAGCGCCCGGCGGAGAGCGCCTCGATCAACTCGAGCACGACCTCCTGTTCGAGATCCTCGATCTCGGCGGCGAGGCGGAACCGGTAGGGGCTCACGGCGCCGCGCACCCAGCGCCGCACCTCGGCGATCGCCGATTCGTCACCAGCCACGACTGCGGCGACGAGACGCTCCTCCTCCGCGGTTGTCCTGTCGGGTTCGGGCCGGGACGATTTCGCGGAGGGCTCGGGCACAGGGCGGGCTCGGTGGACGGGCCGATCCTAGGACGGGAGCGTCCCCCGCCGCCAATACCCCGTGCCGAATGCCCCGCCAGCCGATAGAATCCGCCTCCCGGGCCGGCGAACCAGGCAGCGCGCGAACCAGCGTGATCGTCCTCGCTCTGCGATCGCGCTCACGTCCGTCCGGCGAACGATTTCCGAAAGGGCAGAACATGCGAATTGCAGCCTGGGCCACCGCTGCCGTGCTCCTTCCCGCCACCCTGGTGGGGCAGGAGAATCCGCACGCCTTCACCGGCGCGCGCATCCTCACCATCACCGGCGGCGAGATCGAGAACGGTACCCTTCTCGTCCATCGCGGGAAGATCGCTGCGGTCGGCAGCGGCATCGCGATCCCGCCGGGGGCGATCGTGCACGACGTCTCGGGCCGGATCCTGATGCCGGGGCTCGTCGACACGCACTCCCACGTCGGGCAGGTGGCGGGCGCCGACGGCAGCGCGCCGATCCAGCCCGAGGTCCGGGCGCTCGACAGCGTCAACGTCCGCCACGCCGGCATCCAGAAGGCGCAGGCGGGCGGCATCACGACCGCCAACGTCATGCCCGGCTCGGGCCACCTGCTCTCCGGGCAGACCGTCTACTTGAAGCTCCGCGACGGCTCGACGGTCGAGGAGCTCGCGATCCGCCTGCCGGACGGAGCGATCGCCGGCGGCATGAAGATGGCCAACGGCACGAACTCGCGCAAAGACCCCCCTTTCCCCGGCTCGCGCGGAAAGTCGGCCGCGCTGGTGCGCGAGCAGTACGTCAAGGCGCGGGAGTACTGCGGCAAGCGCAACGATCCGAAGATCGCCGCCGACAAGCGACCGGCCCGAGAGCTGGCGATGGAGGGTCTGTGCGAGGTCCTTTCGGGCCGGCGCATCGTTCATCACCATACCCATCGTCACGACGACATCGTCACCGTGCTGCGGCTCGCCGAGGAGTTCGGATTCCGCGTCGTGTTGCACCACGTCAGCGAGGGCTGGAAAGTCGCCGAGGAGATCGCGCGCGCCAAAGTCCCGGCCTCGATCATCCAGATCGACAGCCCCGGCGGCAAGCTCGAAGCGGTGGACCTCATTTTCGAGACCGGAGCCACCCTGGAGAAAGCCGGCGTCCTCCTCGCGTACCACACCGACGACCCGATCACCGACTCGAGGCTCTTCCTGCGTTCGGCGGCGATGGGCGTGCGCGCCGGCCTCTCCCGGCAGACCGCCCTCGCGGCACTGACGCTCAACGGCGCCAGGATGCTCGATCTCGACCCGCGCGTCGGCTCGCTCGAGGCCGGCAAGGACGCCGACTTCATCGTTCTCGACGGCGATCCGCTCAGCGTCTACACGAAGGTGCTCGAAACCTGGGTCGAGGGCGAGAAGGTCTTCGATCGCAGCGATCCGCTCGACCACCTCTTCGCCGTCGGCGGCTACGGCGCCGGCCACGATTCGATCGCCAACGAAGAGCTCGAGATGGAGGGGTCGCGATGACGACCGGGAAGCAGGAAAAGCGCGCATTCACCCTCGTCGCGACCCTCGCGACCTTAGCGATCCTCGCGGTCACCGCGGTGACGACGCCCGGGGCGGCGCGGGCCCAGAGTCTCGCGATCCGCGCCGGGACGGTCCACACGATGGCCGGCCCGCCGATTTCCGACGGCGTCATCGTCATCCGCGACGGCCGGATCGAGAGCATCGGACCGGGCGCGTCGACTCCGGTGCCGGCGGGGTTCCGCCTCCTCACCGCAACGGTCGCGACGCCCGGTCTCGTCGACGCGCACAGCGTCGTCGGGCTCGCCGGCTACCTCAATCAGCCGCACGACCAGGATCAGCTCGAGCGCTCGGCCCCGATGCAACCGCAGCTGCGGGCCATCGACGCCTACAACGCGCAGGAGCCCCTGGTCGGCTGGCTGCGCAGCTTCGGCGTGACGACGATCCACACCGGCCACGGCCCGGGAGCTCTCGTCTCAGGCCAGACCATGATCGCGAAGACCCGCGGCTCGACCGTCGACGAGGCGGTCGTCCGGCCGCTGGCGATGATCGCCTCGAATCTGGGCCCGTCGGCGCTCGCCGAGAAGGAGAAGTCGCCGGGCACCCGCGCCAAACAGATGTCGCTGCTGCGCTCCGCGCTGATTCGCGCCGACGAGTATCGCAAGAAGGTCACCGCCGCGGGGGCCGCCGAGAAGCCGCCCCGCGACCTCGAGCTCGAGGCACTGGCCTCCGTTCTCGACGGCAAGACGCCGCTCCTCGTCACCGTGAACCGGGCGCAGGACATCCTCTCCGCCCTCCGTCTCGCCGCCGAGTTCCGGATCCGCGTCGTGCTCGACGGCGCCGCGGAGGCCTACCTCGTGCTCGACGAGATCCGCGCCGCCGGCGTGCCGGTGATTCTCCACCCGAGCATGGCGCGCGCCTTCGACGAGCGCGAGAACCTCTCCTTCGAGACCGCCTCCCGGCTCAAGGCGGCGGGGATCCCGTTCGCGCTCCAGAGTGGCTATGAGAGTTACGTCCCGAAGACCCGCGTCGTCCTGTTCGAAGCCGGCATCGCCGCGGCCAACGGCCTGGAGCTCGCCGACGCGCTGGCGGCGATCACGCTCGACGCGGCGAAGGTCCTCGGCGTCGCCGATCGCGTCGGCTCGCTCGAAAAGGGCAAGGACGGCGACGTCGCACTCTTCGACGGCGATCCGTTCGAGTACACGACGCACGTCACCGGCGTCGTCATCGACGGCGTCGTGGTGAGCGAAGCGAGCCGATGACCGTGGCACCGGGCGCCGTCCCGGAGATTTTGCCGCCCGCTCCGGCGGCGCCACCCGCGGCGGTGAAGCTCAGCGTGGTCGTGCCCGTCTGGAACGAGCGCTTTCTGGTGCGGGACCTCCTGGCACGGGTCCTCGCGGTCGAGGATCCCTGCATCCGGGAGCTCGAGGTGGTGGTGGTCGACGACGGCTCGACCGACGGCACGCGCGATCTCCTGCGCCAACTGGCGCGGGATGAACCGCGGGTGCGCTACTTCGAGCACGCGCGCAACATGGGAAAAGGCGCCGCCATCCGCACCGGCATCGCCGCCGCGACGGGCGATCTGACGCTCTTCCAGGACGCCGACCTCGAGTACGACCCGCGCGACTATCCGCGGCTCGTCCGGCCGTTCCTCGAGGACGGCGCCGATGTCGTCTACGGCTCCCGTTTTCTCGCCGCCGACCGCCGGCGGGTCCTGCGCTTCCGCCACTCGCGGGTGAACCGCTGGCTCACCTGGATGAGCAACTTCTTCACCGACCTCGATCTCACCGACATGGAGACCTGCTACAAGGTCTTCCGCACCGAGCTCCTGAAGTCGATCCCGCTGCGCTCGAACGACTTCGCGCTCGAGCCCGAAATCACGGCCAAGATCGCCAAGCGTGGCTTCCGGATCTTCGAGGTGCCGGTGAGCTACCTCGGGCGGACGCATCTCGAGGGCAAGAAGATCGGCTGGCGCGACGGCTTCAGGGCGATCGCCACGATGATCCGCTACTGGCTGGTGGACGACGCCTACGCTCCCGACGAGTACGGCTCGCACATTCTCACCAGCCTGGAAAAGGCCCGTCGTTTCAACCGCTGGATGGCCGACGAGGTGCGTCCCAACGTCGGCGCCCGCGTGCTCGAGATCGGCGCCGGCATCGGCAACATCACCGTCTGGCTCCTGCCGCGCGACTCCTGGATGGCGAGCGACATCAACCCCAACTACATCCACTACCTGCGAAACCTCACCGCGGCGAAGCCCTATCTCGAAGTGCAGCGGGTCGACGTCGAGCGCAGCGAGGATTTCTCGCAGCTGCGCGAACGCTTCGACACCGTCATCTGCCTCAACGTCCTCGAGCACGTCGGCGACCCTCTGCAGGCGCTGCGCAACATGCGCTCCGCCCTCGCCCCGGGCGGGACTCTGGTGCTCTATGTTCCGCACGGCCAGCGCCTCTACTCCTCGCTCGACGAGGTGCTCGGGCACCGCTGCCGCTACGACCGCGCGATGCTCGAGCGCGAGCTCGCGGCGACCGGCTTCGAGCTCGCCGAGTGGCGCTTCTTCAATCGCGCCGCGATTCCCGGCTGGTGGTGGAACGGCAAGGTGCTGAAGCGGCGCTCCTTCAGTCGCGTGCAGCTCAAGCTCTTCGACCTCGCCGTGCCGCTGCTGCGCCGCGTCGACCGCCTCCTGCCCTGGCCCGGCCTTGGCCTGATCGCCATCGCCCGCCGAGTCGAACCGGCGGCGCCCGGTCCGGCCGGCGCCACCCCTGCCTGACTCCGCTGGGGGTCGCCGCGCCGACCCGTAATTCTCCGGATCGACGCGGGGCGCCGTCCGGGTCATTCTGACCTCTCCGCGCAGGGCGTGATTCGGGCGAAGATGCCGGGCATCTTGCGCTTCGCTTGCACGTCCTCGCGGGTTCCGAGCGAGGTCGCGACCGTGGAAAGGCAAGGTATGCCGGGCAGCACCAACGCTGGCGACGCCCCTTCCGGAGGCCCTGTCCCCCGCGCGCTGCCGCGTCTCCTCCGCTGGATCCAGACCGGCACACTCGGCGCCGGCGTCGCCCTGCTGGTCTTTTTCGCCGGTGCCATGCTCGACCGATCGGTCGCCCGCGGCAGGCAGCTTTCGGCTTTCGAGGCGGCACGCGACGCGGCGCCCGACCCGGCGGGCCCCGGGGCCACCGACCAGAGCCTCTGGTCCGAGGGTCGGATCGCCAAGTATCGGGAGAGCCTGAGTCTCGACTTCGCACCCCCGCTCGCGGTGCTCCGGATTCCGCGGCTCGGTCTCGAGGTTCCCGTGCTCCCCGGCATCGACGAGCTCACTCTCAACCGCGCCGTCGGCGCCATTCCCGGTACCGCCGCCCCGGGAGAGTCGGGCAACGTCGGCATCGCCGGGCATCGCGACGGCTACTTCCGCGGCCTCAAGGACCTCGAGTCGGGCGACCGCCTCGAGCTCGAGACCCTCGACGGAATCCAGGAGTTCCGGGTGACCTCGATCCGGATCGTCGATCCGTCCGAGGTCCACGTGCTCGCTCCGACGCCCCGGCAGGTCGTCACGCTCGTCACCTGCTATCCGTTCTATTTCGTCGGGAAAGCCCCCCGGCGCTACATTGTTCAGGCTGAAGCCCAGCCTTCGGCCGGAGCCAGCGAAGCGCGCCAGAACCGATGATCGGTGCCTGGCTTCGATTCACCTGCAGGCCCAAGGAGGAAGCGAAGATGTTCAAGAACACGAAGCTCACGGCGATGATGGTGGCTCTGGCGGTGCTGTTGGTACCGGTCTCGGCCGCACTGGCGCAGGAAGTCAAGGTGACCGAGGAGGCGACCCTCGAAGTCCTCAAGGTAATCGGCAAGCAGGCTGGAAGTGCCGGCCACACGATCGTCATCCAGAACCTCAAGACCAAGGAGTTCCACAAGTACAGCGAGGTTCCGGACAACGTCGTCCTTATGGTGAACGGCAAGCCGGCGAAGATCTCGGATCTCAAGAAGGGCATGAAGTTCCAGGCCATCCGGATGGAGAGCGTCCAGCCGACCACGGTCACGCAGGCGGAAGTGGATGCCATTCCGGAGCCCGCCCCGGCGCCTGCCCCGGCCGCCGCTCCGGCCCCCACTCCGGCTCCGGCGCCGGCCCCGGCTCCGACTCCGGCAGCCGCCGAACTGCCGTCCACCGCTTCGAACCTGCCGCTCGTCGGTCTTTCCGGACTCGCGTTCCTGCTGGTCGGCGCGGTCGTCGCGGGAATTCGTCGCCGCCAGAACTGAGGATGTTCGGCATGGAAGGTCCTTCCCTCCCGGTTCCGGAGGTGCGAGGATCTTCCATGCCCGCTTCAACTTCTCCACCCTTTCCCAATCGTCTCTCCAGGATCGCACCTGCCGATCGCGCCGGGCGCTGCGACAGGCCGGCGGAGGGCTGTCCCGCTCTCTCGCGCCCGCGCCGCGCCCGACGCACGGCCCTCCCATGGGCGGTCGTGGCGCTTCTCTTCCCAGTTGCCACCGTCGCGGCGCCGCTCGACGAAATGGCCCTGGGCCTCCGCCAGAAGGGGCTCGCCGAGCTCGAGAACGAACAGAACTCGGCGGCGGAATCGACGTTTGCCGAGCTCGCCAGCAGACTTCCGGGCGACCCCCTGCCGCACGCCAACCAGGCGATCGCCGCCCTGCGCCAGGCCCGGCTCGAGGAAGCGCGGACGGCGCTCCTGCGCGCCCTCCGTCTCGCCCCCGACCGCCCCGATCTCGTGGCCATCGAGGCCGAGCTCAGGGTCGCCTCCGGAGACCTCGAAGGCGGCCTCGAGCGCTTCCGTATCGCAGGCGCGGGCGCCCCCGACCGTCCCGACCTGCAGTTCGCCCTCTTTCGAAACGGTGAGGCTCTGGGCACCGAGGCGGGCGACGCGGCCATGGACACGGCACTCGCCCGCCTCACCCGCCTGCGCCCCGACAACCTGGTCGTGCTGCTCGGCGCCGGCAAGAGGGCGGTGGCGCTAGCGGATCGAGCCGGCGCCACGGCTGCGGCGCTGCGCATTCGTGAGCTACTGTGGGACGCCCCACAGGGCGCGGCCGAGGCGCTCGCGCGACTGACCGCGGCGCTCGAGGCGGGCGACCTGCCGCGCGCGCGGGTGCCGATGCAACAGCTCGCGAACCTGCTGCGCCCGAGTCCGCTCTTTCAGCAAGGGGTCCGCGAGCTTTCGAGCGGCATCCTGGGAATCCCGGTCGAGCGCTTCGTACTCGAGCCGCCGGCGCGCGAGTTCGGCGCGGCGCTCCCGGTGACCTTCGTCGCCGGCGCGAGCGTCACGGGTGCGGACCCGGCGGGCGGCGCCTCGCCGCCCGGCACGCGGACGCTTCTGGCGAGCGACCTCGACGGCGACCAGCGGCCGGATCTCGCGCGACTCGTCACCGGCCCGTCGCCTTCGAGCCCCGTCGCCGTCGAGATCCGGCTCGCCTCGGGCGGCTTCGAGCCACGGATTCTCGGCCGGGCGGCCGGGCTCGTCGCGCTGCAGGCGGCCGACCTCGATCAGGACGGCAGGATCGACCTCGTCGCCTCGGGCCCCGCCGGTGCCGTCCGCTTCCGCGCCGGGGCCGCGGGTTTCACCGCCTGGCCGGCCGCCGCCGGCGAGCTCCCGATTCGCGGCAGCGCGCTCACGGTGCTCGACTTCGACCTCGAAGGAGACCTCGATCTGGCGCTCGCCGGTGCCGGTGCGTCTGCCGGCGAGCTCTGGCGCTCGGCGGCCCCCGATGCTCTCGTCGCAGTGGGATCGCAGGTGCTGCCGCGCATGGCCCTCGGCGGAGTGCGGCGCCTGTTGACGAGCGACCTCGACCGCGACGGCGACCCCGATCTCCTGGCCGTAGGCGACGCGGGCCTCCTCTGGCTCGACAATCTCCGCCAGGGACGCTTCGCCGATCGCACTCGGGTCGCGAAGCTCGCCGCGCTCGGGCCGCTCCTCGACGCGGCGAGCGCCGATTTCGATGCCGACGGGCGGCCCGACCTGGTGCTCGCCGGACCGGAGGGTCTGCGTCTTCTCCGCAACGAGGGCGGCACCTTCGCTCCCTGGCCGGTCGCCGGACTGCCGGCAGGGCGCTGCGATGCCGTGCTCGCCTTCGACGCCGACAACGACGGCCGTCTCGATCTGGCGCTCGCCGGACCCGGCGGGGTCGTCGTCCTGGGCCTGCGCGGACCGCTCGCGGCACCGCGCTTCGAGCTCCTCCCGGTGACCGGCAGTTCCGGGGCCCGCACGGCGCTCGCCAGCGCCGATCTCGACGGCGACGGCGATCTCGATCTCGTGGCGGTCGGCCCCACCGGGCTCGCGCGCTTCGAGAACCGCGGCGGAAACGGCAATCACTGGCTGGCGGTCCGCCTGCGCGGCCTCGAACAGGGCAACGGCAAGAACGACCGGCTCGGCTACGGTGCCACGGTCGAGCTGCGGCGCGGCGCGGCCTATCAGTTCCGCGAAGTCGACGACGAGGTCACCCACTTGGGGCTAGGCTCGCGCCCCTCGGCCGACACCTTGCGCATCGTCTGGTCGAACGGCGTGCCGCAGAATCGGCTGGCACCCCGCGGCGACCAGCGGATCGTCGAGGAGCAGGTTCTCAAGGGGAGCTGTCCGTTCCTCTACGCCTGGACCGGCGAGCGCTTCGAGTTCGTCACCGACCTGCTCTGGAACTCACCCCTGGGGCTGCCGGTCGCTCCCGGCATCTGGGCAGCTCCCGATCCCGGCGAGCTCGTGCGGGTCGACGGGCTCGTGGAGGACGGCGGGCTCTACCGGCTGCGCCTGACCGAGGAGCTCTGGGAGGCGGCACTCTTCGACGCCGTCCGCCTCTGGGTCGTCGACGCTCCGGAGGATCTCGAGCTGGCGAGCAATCTCCGCGTCGTGCCCGGCGCCCCGCCGCAGCCGGAGGTCGTCCTGGCCAGCCGCGCCCTGCGCGCACCGGCCGCCGCCTGGGATGGTACCGGCGCCCCAGTGACCGCGCGCATCGCGCTGCGCGACGATATCTACGCCTCCGGCTATCCGACAGGCCCACTGCAGGGTATGGCCTCCTCCTGGACCTTCACCTTCGAGCTCGACGAAGCGCCGGCGGCACCGATCCGTCTGCACCTCGACGGCTGGGTCTTTCCGTCGGACGCGAGCCTCAACCTGGCGGTGGCCCAGCGCAGCGATCTGCCCTACCTTGCGCCACGCCTCGAGGTCGAGACGGCAGACGGCTGGGATCTCCTCGTCGCCGATTTCGGTCTGCCACCCGGAAAAACCAAGACCATGGTCGTGGACACGCCGCCGCTCCCCGCCGGAGCGCGCCGGCTGCGCATCGTCTCTTCACTCTGGCTCGCCTGGGACAGGATCGCCTGGACGACACAGAGGGCCGATGCCGAGGCCACCACGGTTGCGAGGCTGCAGCCGGCGAACGCCGCGTTGCGCTATCGCGGCTTCTCCGCGCTCTACCGGCACGCACCAAACGCGCCGCACGCCTACGACTATGACTCTGTCGCTGCCACTTCTCCCTGGCTGCCCTTTCCGGGCCGCTACACCCGGTACGGTGAGGTCGGCGAGCTTCTGACGGCGGCCGACGACCGCAGCGCGATCCTCGCGCCGGGCGACGAGTTGGCGCTCGACTTCGACGGCATACACCTGCCGCCGCTTGCCTCGGGCCTCCGGCGCACTTTCTTTCTCGAGAGCCAGGGCTGGGACAAGGATGCCGATCGCAACACCTTCGCGGGAGAGCGGCTCGAACCGCTCCCGTTCCGCGCCATGAGCGGCTACCCATGGCGGGACGACGAGCACTATCCGGAGACTCCCGAGCTCGCGCGCTATCGCGAGGAGTGGTTGACCCGCGAGATCGTGGACGGTTCCGTCGGCCGCGACGACCCGGAGGAGTGAAACTCGAAATCTAGCGGATGCGTTCGACGACGATGGTCGTGTCGACGGCGGAGAGGCGCGACGCTTCGACCTCCTGCAGCGCTCCGTCGGGCCAACGGACGGTAATCCCCTCGACACCGGTCGCATCGCCCAGCCCGAAGGACGCAACGATCTCGCTCTGCGAGAGGTAGCCGCGAGTCGCCGTGACCGTGCGGCGTTGGGTCCTGCCATCGGCCTTGAGCTCCACCACGGCGCCGATGCCGAGGCGGTTGCCATGCGGGTCGGCGAGCCGGACCTTGAGCCAGTGATGTCCCGTCGTCTGATCGTTGCGCAGCAGCAGCGGCGGGCCGCCGACCTGCGTCAGAACGAGGTCGGAATCGCCGTCGCCGTCGAAGTCGGCCGTCGCGATCCCCCGCCCCGCGATCGGCCGGGCGAGCTCCCCAATCGCTGTCGCGGGGAGAAGCGCGAAAGTCTGGCGCGCCTCCGGGCCGGCGTTCCAGAAGAGCTGCGCCGACTGCAGGTAGGTCTGGCTCGGATCGACGAGCGCGATAGCCCCTTCGAGGTGCCCGTTCGCAGCGACGAGATCGAGTCGCCCGTCGAGGTCGAGGTCGGAGAACAGAATTCCGAAAGTGAGCGCCCGGCGCGACGCAGCGCCGATGCCGGCGGCTATCGCCTCGTCGGCCCAGAGCAGGCCGTCACCCTGGCTGACGTAGAACGAGGTCATTTCGTTGGCGAAGTTGCCGATCGCGATCGCCAGCTCGCCGGGATCGCGAAAGGCGCCGAGGTCGAGCCCCATGGCACCGGTCGCCGCTCCCATGCGGTCGAAGGCGAGACCGGCGGCCGTCCCGACCTCTTCGAACCTGCGATCGCCGAGGTTGCGGAAGTAGAAGTTCGCGGTGGTGTCGTTGGCGACGACGAGGTCGATCCAACCGTCGCCATCGACATCCTGCGCCAGGACTCCGAGAGCCTTCCCGACCGGCCGCCCGGTCGCCGGGTTGGCGACCTCGAGGCCCGCCGCTCCCGAGATGTCGATGAAATGACCTGTCCCGTCGTTCTCGAAGAGCGCCGAGTGGGCCCCCTCGTAGCTCGTCGGCGGACCGTAGGCCCGGCCGACTCCGGTGAGACGGAAGTCGACGTCGAGGTCGATCCCGCGCGACCAGCGCACGTAGCGGCAGACGAAGAGATCGAGGTCGCCGTCGCGCTCGAGATCGAAGAACGTCGCACAGCTGTGCCAGTCGGAGCTCGCGCCCGCGACGCCGGAGCGTGGCATCTCGACGAAGCGCAGCGCCCCTCCTTCCGAGATGTTGCGCAACAGGCGGTTCTCGCCCACCGCTGTCACCAGGAGGTCCGGCCGGGCATCGCCGTCGACGTCGCCCACCGCCACCCCCATGCCGTAGAGCTTCACCCGCCCCAGGCCGGACTCGGCCGTGACATCGACGAACCGCCAGGTGCCGGCCCGGCAGTCGTTGCGGAAGAGGCGCAGCGCAGCTCCGGGCCCACCGCTCCACGGCCATCTCCCGGAGTCGACGAACAGCAGGTCGCTGTCGCCATCGCCGTCGGCGTCGAACGCCGCGACACCGCCGCCCATCGATTCGGGCAGGAGCTTCTCGCCGGTCGCACCGGTCGAGTGCACGAAATCGATCCCCGCCCCGACGGTCTGATCGGAGAAGGCGAGTGTCTGCGGCGCGCCCGCCGAAGGCATCGCAGCGGTGGCGCGCGGCGCCTCGGCGGCGACCTCCCGCACCGCGGTCTTGCGCGGCCGGCATTCGCCGACGAGGAAAACCGCAGCCGCGCCGGCGGCGATGAGGAAGAGAGCGAGCAGCGACCGGCGAACTGCGCGCCCGATGACCGCGTCGTCGGTCGGCGCGAGCTCGTCGTCGGGTGGCGGTGCGAGCGGATCGCGTCCGTCCGGCGCGCTCATGGCTGCCCGCCGACGGACGGCAGCTCGTAGGCCCCGACCCGATCGAGATCGTAGAGCACGATGGCCTCGGCGGCATGATCCGCTGCCGGATCCGCAGCGCGCGCGATCGCCACCGCGCGGTCGCGCGCGTTGTCGTCGACGCGATAGCGCGCGAACGCCTCCGAATGCCGGCGGGCGCTTTCGGCATCGCCCAGCTCCTGAAGGACGCGCGCCAGGTTGTAGTGCGCTGCAGCGTTCTCAGGATCGGTCTCAAGCGCCGTCTCGAGCTCGCCCACAGCGCGCCGCAGAAACTCCTCCCGCACCGCGGCCTTCGCCGGGCCGCGCTCCTGCCGGGCCCGCTCGGCGAGCGTCTCGCCGAGCTCGATGCGCACCCGGTAGTCGCGCGAGAAATCGAAGCCCTTCTCGGCCAGCACGCCTCCGGTTCCGGACAGGATCCCCTCGAAAGCGGCGATCGCCTCGTCGAGGTAGCCGTTCTGCTTGTCGACCTGCGCCGACAGCCAGGCGAGCGTCCAGGGGCGTGCCGGAGGATCGAACTTCGCCGCGCGTTCGAGCGCCGCGACCGCTCGATCCGCGACCGCTCCCTGCGCCAGGTAGACCCGCGCCAGATTGAGCGGGCCGTCGGGCTTACCGAGGCGCTCGACCTCGGCGAACGCCGCCTCGGCGTTGGCGAGCTCGCCGCGCGTCTTGCCGCCCTTCAGCAACAGGCCGATGCCGTAGTCGTTCCAGCGCTGCCACTCGGGAATCGCCGACTCCGGGTTCGCTGCCTCCACCCCGTCGCCCACCGGAAAGGTGATGCGGTCGGTCGCCAGGGTCAGGATCGGCAGGTCGTTGACGAACCCGGCGCCATAGACCAGGCGCATGTACCTGGTGTCGAACTTGCGGTAGCGCAGGGCCACCTCCACAGTGAGCGCGCCGCGCAGGTCGGGAGGGATGTTCAGCCGATAGTGGATGACATCGGCCGCGCCGGGTCCGATCTGATGGTCGTAGAGCGGCACGAAGATGTCCTGCGCGTTGCGACGGTCGATTCGCCGGCCTTCGCGGTCGAGCACCCATGCGTTCAGGAAGTGCGACCAGGGATCCACTTCTCCACTCGGAGCCCGGCCGCCGCTCTTGCCGATTCGCCGGTCGCCGGCGGTCGCGGTCACCTCGAGCCAGACCTCGTTCGAGTCCGCGGTGCCCTGCGTGAAGTGGTGCCCGAGCTTCACGGTCCGCACCACGGTCTCGAGCAGGTAGCTCCTCCCGGCGACGAGTGTCGGCAATGCCGGCCGCAGGGGAGCCGTCAGCGCTCCGTCGATGGTGCCGCCCTCTTTCACGCCGAAGAGATCGACGCGCACCACGCCCTCGTTGAACTTCTCGTGCTCCTTCACCACCTCCGCCCAGTCCGGCTCTCCGGCGAGCTTCGCGATCGCCGTATTGGCGGAAGGAAAGAGGTGATCGCGAATCGCGAGCATCTTGCCATCGTGATACTTGGCGCCGAAGTCGTTCGAGGGCACCGGCTTCATGTGACAGCCGTTGCAGTTGGGCTCGGCCTTCTCGGGGTAGTAGAAGGCGGCGGCGCCATGGCCCGAGACACCCGACAGGAGGAAAGAGTCGTAGTGGTTCTGGCCGCGCAGCCACTTGTACTTGTTGAGCTGCTGCGGCAGGTGCACCTTGTGACAGGCGCCGCAGAACTCGGTGGTGCGGTGCAGCGGCTTGAGGAAGGTCTTCTTGTGGAACTCCGGCTTCGCCTTGATCAGCTGCCGGTTGACCCAGGCGAGCGTCCTGTTCTCGGCGAACGCGAACGGGTAGTGCTGTGGCTCTTCGATGGTGTAGTCGGAGTTGCCGCGCGGCGAGTTGACGTGCGTGATCGCGTGGCAGGTCGAGCAGGTGAGCCCGGCCTTGGCGGTCGGGTCGTTCACGTCGTCGAACTGCGGGTCGTCGAAGCGCCCGGAGAAGAAGACCACCGGATCGTGGCAGCCGGCGCAGAAGCGCGCCGCCTGCACGTCGCCGTCGCGCTCGAGGGCGACCTTTCTGGTCTCGCGCACCGAGAACAGGTAGGGCGGATTGTTGAACGAGCTGAACCGGTGGGCGCTTTTCTTCCAACGCGCGTGCGTGTCCTTGTGACACTCGGCGCAATAGTCATTGTTGTCGAGGACTCGCGCCGGAATGAACCCTCCCGTCGACGTACGGGCCAGCGATGGCTGGAAGTAGCGCTCCCCGCTCGCCGGGCCGCTCATGTTCCAGCGCCGCGGATCCTGCGCCTGCAC
This sequence comes from Thermoanaerobaculia bacterium, assembly GCA_018057705.1. Classification (NCBI taxonomy): domain Bacteria; kingdom Pseudomonadati; phylum Acidobacteriota; class Thermoanaerobaculia; species Thermoanaerobaculia bacterium. Next base: position 37,340 of record JAGPDF010000022.1, read on the forward strand.
GACGAGGAGAGCTCCGGCGAAGAGCGCCGCCACCACCGCCCAGCGACGGCCGACCGCCCAGCGGATTCTCTTTCCCGCCAGCCGGTGCAGGACGAAGAGCCAGACGACGCCGATGGGCACGAGAACGTGCACCCACCAGGCGACGGATCGCACCGTCGGATCGTTCACCACGATCACTCCGTCGATCCTCGTGAGCACGACTCCACTCGCGAGGAGCAGAAGGACGGCAGTGAAGAGGGCGTAGCCCACCGCCACGGCGCGTCGATTCGGACGCGTACGCGCCCGCCACCAGTGGATCAGGCCGAAACCGACCGCCGGCAGGAGCAGCAGGGCTCCGAGGACGAGGTGCAGCAGGAAGAGGATGAGGTAGAACCAGTTCTGGTAGGTCTGCCCGGTCGCCGCCTCGAGGCCGCGCACCCCGAGGAGGTAGACCGAATCGACGACCAGAAGGGCAAAGAGGCCGAAAACGACGAACAGCAGCTTCGCGAGCCGCGGCCCTACGGCTGGAACGTAGCGCCGCTTCGCGGGCGCGAGGCGCGAAGCCGCCGCCTCGCCCGAAGGGGGTGTCGGGACCTCGATCATTGGCAGCAGACTCTACCAGCCGACCTGGAGCCCGGGATGCTAGTCTCGAGTCGTTGCTCCTACTCGCGTTTCTCGCGCTCCTCGCGATCACGGGTGAAACCGCGCCGTCGCCCTCCGGCTCGCCCTCGGAGACCTCCGCGGCTCCGACGGCCGGTCCGATGACCGAGGTGCTCGCCGACGTCCAGGCCAGGCGCTGGGGCGCGGCCGAACCGGCGCTGCGCGCGGCGCTGGTTCGGGCGCCGCAGGCTCCCGTTCTGCACTTCCTGCTCGGCGAGACCCTGGCAGGGCTCGGGCGGCGCGCCGAGGCGGTGACCGAGCTCGAGCAGGCGGTCGCGTTGCGCCCGGACCGGCCGCGCTTCTGGCACTCCCTGGCGCGCGTCGAAGCCGATTCAGGCCACTGCGAGCGCGCCCTCGTCGCACTCGACCGAGCGCTCGCGCTCGCCGCCGAGCCGGTCTACCAGTACGACTCCGCCACCTGTCTCGTCACTCTGGGCAGACTCCAACCGGCGGCGGCTCGCCTCGATCGCGCTCTCGCGGGGGCGCCGCGCCACTTTGCGGCGCTTCTCCTGCGCGCCACGGTCGCGCGCGATCTCGGCGATCCGCAGGGGGCAAGGAGCTTCGCCGACCGGGCCCTCGCGCTGGCGCCCTTCTCCCCTGCCGCGCACACCGCCCGGGGCATGGCCCTCCTCGATCTCGAGCGGCCGGCCTCGGCAATCGACGACTTCCGCGCCGCGCTCACCGAGGCGCCGGCACGATTCGAGGCCGGCTATGGACTGACGCAAGCGCTCCGCGCCCTCGACCGCAGGGACGAGGCCGCGGCGGAGCTCGCGCGGATCCAGGAGTTCTCGCGCCAGCGCGAGCGCGCCGAAGAGCTGACCGCAGCGCTCCAGCTCGCACCCGAAGCGACCGCGCAGCGCGTCGAGCTCGCGCGGCTCCTCCTCGCGTCGGGAGAGGCCTCCGCGGCGCTGCGCCAGCTCGAGGTCGCGGTGGCACGCGCGAGCACGGATGCGGCGCTACAGGAACTTCTGGCTCGAGCGAAGGAGAGGAAAGCGCGATGGGAACCTTGAACCAGCGCTTCGCTCCGGCCCTTGGATTGATCGCGCTCCTGCAAGGGAGCGCGGCGCTCGATTCGAGCGCCCTGGAATACCCGCCGAGCGTTGCAGCGCCGAGCGCGGCGGCCTGGCTCCACGACGCCACCGTCGAGCTCGGTCTCGACTTTCGTCATCGCACCGGCGCCGCGGGCCGCAAGCTCCTCCCCGAGACGATGGGCGCCGGCGGCTGCCTGCTCGACGCCGACGGCGACGGGTGGCTCGATATCTATCTCGTTCAGTCGGGTCCCCTGCCGCCCACCTCGGCACCCGAGGCGGCCAATCGCCTTTTCGTGAGGCGCAACGGGCGCTTCGTCGAGCGCGACCCCGGCGACGCCGCCGATCGCGGCTACGGCCAGGGTGCCGTCTGCGCCGACGTCGACGGCGACCGCGACGTCGACATCTATGTCACCAACTTCGGACCCAACGTGCTCCTGCTGAACGACGGGAACGGGCGCTTTGCCCGCGCGCCCGCCGGTTCTGGCGCGGAAGATCCGCGCTGGAGCTCGAGCGCCGCCTTCGCCGACCTCGACCGTGACGGCGACCTCGACCTCTATGTCGTGAACTACGTCGACCTCGACCTGGAGCTGCAGCCGCGCTGCCGGCGAACGAGCACGCCCGATCTCTTCTACTGCCATCCCGACCTCTTTCGCGCTGCCCCCGATTCGGTCTGGGAGAACCTCGGCGACGGACGATTCCGCGACGCCACCTCTCGCTTCGGGGTTGCGGACGCCGAGGGCAAGGGCTTGGGCGTCGTCGCCTCGGATCTCGATGAAGATGGATGGAGCGACCTGTACGTGTCGAACGACTCCACACCCAACTTTCTCTGGCGCAACCGGGCCGGGCGCCTCGTCGAGGACGGACTCGCTTCGGGCGTCGCTTTGAACGGCGCGGGACGCACCGAAGCCGGCATGGGGGTCGACGCCGGCGATACCGACGGCGACGGCCGGCTCGACCTCATCGTGACCAACCTCTCGCTGGAGACCAACACGCTTTACCTCGCGACCGACAGCGGTTTTCGCGACGCCACGCGCGGCGCCGGTCTCTTCGCACCCTCCCTCGCCGTGCTCGGATTCGGCGTCGACCTGCTCGACCTGGACCTCGACGGCGACCTCGATCTGGCCGTGGCCAACGGCGACGTGCTCGACAACATCGAGCTGCTGAACGACGGCCTGTCGTATCGCCAGCCCGGGCATCTCCTGCAGAACGACGGACGCGGCCGTTTCACCCTTCTCGATCCGAAGTCCACCGGCGGCTTTGCCGAGCCCCGGGTGGCACGGGCACTGCTCACCGGCGACATGGACAACGATGGGCGCCCCGACCTCGTCGTCACCGAAAGCGGCGGTCCGGCGCGCGTCTACTTGAACCGCGCTCCCGCCGGGCACTGGCTCGGACTGAAACTCGAAGGCAGGGGTTCGAACAGTCAGGCGATCGGAGCCCTGGTCGACTTCGACCGCGGCGGGCGGCGGCTCGTCGAAGAGGTGCGGGCCGGAGGAAGCTATCAGGGGAGCAGCGATCCTCGTCTGCACTTCGGTCTGGGAGCGGACACGAGCCCGGTCGCCGAGTTGCGGGTGCGCTGGCCCGACGGCTCGCGCGAGCTCTTCGGTCCGCTCGCCGCCGACCGCTACCACCCGCTCCGTCAGGGCGAGGGGCGAGCGATCAGCGCGCCTTCGCCGCGCTAGTCTGGACCACGACATGCAGGCGATCGAGGGTCGTCAGGCTCTGCGTCTGGGTTGCGCCGTCGGGCCAGCGGATCGCGACCGTCACCGGCCCGCTCCAGCCGCCGAGTCCGACATGCAGGTCGAGCGCCGACTGCGAGAGGAAGCTCCCGCCGCTGCGGGTGTGGCGCAGCAACGTCCGTCCGCCGGCCTGGACCTCGACGCGGGCACCCAGCACGACCGCGGAGCCGCGCCGGTCGACGAGCCTCAGTCCGAGCCAGTGACCCGGCTGCGCGGTTTCGTTGCGCAGCAACTGGGTGGGCCCGTTGGTACGGGTGATGAGCAGATCGACGCGCCCGTCACCATCGACGTCGGCGCTCGCCAGCCCGCGGCTCACCGCGCGCTCCGCGAAGCCCGGCCCCGCGGAGGCACCCAGGTCGGTGAACCGGCCGCTGCCGTCGTTGGCAAAGAGCTGATTGGGCTGGGCATACGCGAGCCCGGCTTCGAAGATCTCGATGTTGTCGACGGCGTGCCCGTTGGCCACGGCAAGGTCGAGGTCGCCGTCGTTGTCGGCGTCGAAGAGCTCGACACCCCATCCGACATGGGGCCACGAGGCCTCGGCGACGCCGCGCCGCCTGCCCTCGTCCTCCCAGAGCCCGGGAGCAATCTTTCGATAGAGGTTGTTCGGTTCGGTCGAGTAGTTCGTCTTGACGAGCTCCACCGTGCCGTCGCCGTCGACGTCCCCCGCCGCGAGACCCATTCCGGCCTGCGCCGCACCCATGTTCGACACGGCGGTACCGAGGAGCAGCGCTTCGTCGGCGAAAAAACCGTCGCCCCGGTTGACGTAGTGCCGGCTCGGCGTGCCGTCGTTGGCGACGAAGATATCGAGATCGAAATCACCGTCCAGATCCTGCATCAGGACGCCGAAGCCCTTCTCGTCCGCTCCGGCAGCGATGCCCCGGCGGCGGCTCTCATCCACGAAACGGCCCTTGCCGTCGTTGATGTAGAGCGAATCGGCGACGCCGGAGAAAGCGTCCGGCCGGCAGTAAGCACGCACCCCGCGCGCGCGGTCGCCGCACCAGGGGTTGCGGTCGAAACTGAAATCGACGTAGCGCGCCACATAGAGGTCGTGATCGCCGTCGCCATCGACGTCGCCGAAGGCGCAGCCGCTGTTCCAGCGCCGGTCCTCGAGACCGGCGCGCGCGGCAATCTCCTCGAACCGTCCCCCGCCCAGGTTGCGGAAGAGCAGCAGCGCTGCGTACTCGGTGACCAGGATGTCGACCCGGCCGTCGGCATCGACGTCTCCGACGCAGACTCCCATCCCGAAGCCGCTCCCCGCGACGCCGGAGCGCTCCGTGACGTCGACGAAGCGGCCGTCGCGGTTCTCGAACAACTTGCGGGAGCGCGGCGCTTGCGCGGCCGGCATCCTGGCACCCGGGGCGACGGGCGCGGCGGCACCTTGAAGCAGCAGCACGTCCGCGTCGCCGTCGCCGTCGAAGTCGACGAAACCGCCACCGCTCTCGGCGCTCTCGACGTAGAACTTCTCGCCGGTGCGGAAGTCGGAATGGACGAAGTCGAGCCCGCGCTCGTGGGCGACGTCGCGAAACGGCTGCGCCGCGGCGCCCGCGTTGACCGCGATGAGCAGGAAAGCCCACCCCGCCGCCGTCCGAAGAGCCAGGGCGGAGTTCCGCCGTCCCGCGATCGCGCTATCGTCTCCGCAGTGGATCTCCGGTCGTTGCACGCGTTGGCTCTGCTACTCATCCTAGTCCCTTCCGCGACCGGTTGTGGAGGGCAGGATGCCGCGACCGCGCGCATGGCCGCCCGGCTCGAGACAGCCGCGCGCCGCCTCGAAAGCACTTCGCCCGTCTTTCGCGTCACCGCTCTGCGCGACGAGCTCGCGGCGACGCCCTGGCCGGAGGAAGGCCGTCAGCGTCTCGCTTTCGCCCTCAACCTGGCGCGTACGGAGCTCTACGCCGGAAATCCGCGCGCCGCAGCCGAGGCGGTCGAGAAGCTCCTCGACGAGGGCGCGGCCGAGCTTCCAGCCGAAGGCCGGCGGCTGGCGCTGCGGGTCGCCGCCACCGCCCGCCTCCGCCAGGCCGAAATCGAGAATTGCATCGGCGGTCACGGGCCGGAGAGCTGTCTCTTTCCGCTCCAGGGCGGGGGCGTCCATCAGCGGCGAGCGGCGACCCTTGCAGCGCGTGCGCACCTCGAGGCCTGGCTCGCCCAATCGCCCGACGACGCCACGGCGCGCTGGCTGCTGAATATCACCGCGATGGCGCTCGGCGAGTGGCCCGCGGGCGTACCCGAAGCGCTGCGCATTCCGGCGGAGATCGCCGGATCCGGGAGCTCCGAGAGTCCATTCCCGCGCTTTCGCGACGTCGCCATGAGCGCCGGCCTGACCGAAAGCTCGCTCGCCGGCGGTGTCGCCGCCGAAGACTTCGACGGCGACGGGCTGCTCGATCTCGTCGTCTCCGCCTGGGGACCGCGCGACCCACTCCGCCTCTTCGCCGCCGACGGGCACGGTGGCTTCGCCGACCGTTCCGAGCACGCCGGCTTCGCTGGCCTGGTCGGCGGCCTCAATCTGAACCACGCTGACTACGACAACGACGGCGACGCCGACCTGCTGATCCTGCGCGGCGGCTGGCTCACTCGCGACGGCAGCCTCCCCTCTTCGCTGCTCGAGAACGACGGTTCCGGGCGCTTCTCCGATGTCACCGAGGCCGCCGGGCTGCTCTTCGCGGCGCCGACCCAGACGGGGGCCTGGGCGGACTACGACCTCGACGGCGACCTCGACCTCTTCGTCGGCTTCGAGTCGACGCCCGGCGACCCCCATCCCTGCCGTCTCTATCGCAACCGCGGCGACGGGCACTTCGACGACGTGGCGCGCGAGGCCGGGCTGGACGTCGTCGGCTACGTCAAGGCCGCCATCTGGGGGGACGTCGACAACGACGGCCGCCCCGATCTCTTCCTGTCGCGTTTCGGCGAAGCCAATCTGCTCTTTCGCAACCTGGGGAATGAGGACGGCCGGGCGGTCGCCGGTGCGCGCTTTGCCGACATCACGGCGCACGCCGGTGTCGCCGAGCCCCGCTTCTCGTTCCCGGCGCTCTTCTTCGACGCCGACGACGACGGCGACCTCGACCTCTTCGTGGCCGGTTTCACGCGCGACTTCTTCGGCGAGTCCCTGGACGACGTCCTCGCCTCCTGGCTGGGCGAGGCCTCGACCCCCGAGCTCCTGCCGAAGTTCTACCGCAACCGCGGCGACGGCACGTTCGAAGACCGCTCCCAAGCGGCCGGGCTCGACCGCCCGATCCTCGCCATGGCGGCCAACGTCGCCGACCTCGACGGCGACGGGCGCCTCGACCTCTACCTGGGCACCGGGGCGCCGGACTTCGCCGCGCTGCTACCCAACGTTCTGCTGCACAATCGCGCCGACGGCCGGCTGGTGCAGGCGCAGAATGCGGCGGGGGTGGGACATCTGCAGAAGGGACACGGCATCGCCATCGCCGATTTCGACCAGGACGGCGACGAGGACATCTACGCCGTGCTCGGCGGCGCCTGGCCCGGGGACACCTACTACGACGCGCTGTTCGAGAGCTCGGCGTCGCCGGCCGCGTGGGTCGGCCTCGAGCTTTCGGGCAGCACTGCGAACCGGGCCGCGATCGGCGCCCGGATCGAGCTCGATCTCGAAACTCCGATCGGTCCGCGGCAGATCTTTCGCTGGGTGCAGACCGGCGGCAGTTTCGGCTCCTCGTCCTTGCGGCGGACGATTGCACTGGGCGAGGCCACGGCGATCCGGCGTCTCGTCGTGCGCTGGCCGGGCGGAGGCGAGGAGAGCTTCCCGCGGCCCGAGCTCGCGCGGAGCTACGGCTTGATCGAAGGGTCCGGTGCTGTGGCACCGCTGGCGCGCGGTCCATTCCGGCTCGGCACCGCCGGGCGCCACGAGCACCTGCCTCACTGAGGCGAGGGCGCCGCGAAGCGCTCGAGATCTGCGAGCACCTGCTGACGCTCGCCGGCGCGGCCCAGCAGCTCGAGCTGCCGCGCCAACTCCTCCACCCACTCGCGCTTCCAGGGCGCCCATCGCACCGCCCGGCGCAGGCGATCGAGCCCTTCGGCCTCGTTGCCGAGGCGCTGCTCGGCACGCGCCAGGACGACCTCGCAGCGCGCGCAGGGCGCGCCAGCCGAGCGGCCCGCGAGGAGCGCCACGAGCCTGCCACGCGCCGCCTCCGGCGCCCCTTCGTCGAGATCGAGCAGCGCCAGCGACGTCGCCGCCCCCGGATCGAGCGGCGCGAGCCGTTGCACGTGCTCGAAGAGTTCGCGCGCCAACCTGCCGCGTTTCGCCGCGTAGGCCGAGCGTCCGAGCTCGCCCAGCTCGTCCGGCGTCAGCGCGGGCGCCAGCTCGCGCGCCAGGACTTCGGCCTGGCCAAGGTCGCCGACAGCGAGCCACCATCGCACACGCAGCAGCCGGAGATCCGGCAGCGACTCTCCGAGCTGCGCCTCGAGATCGGCGAGGAGCGCGAGACCCTCCCGCGGCGAGGGCGCTGCGGCGCTCCCCTCGCCGAGCAGGGCGCGCATCTGCCGGTGGATCCCGAGCCAGCGCTCTGCGCCCTCCCTGTCCCCTTCGCGCAGCGCGCTCCGGCCGAGCAGATAGGCCGCCCTGAGACGCGTCGGCCCAGCGCCCAGGGCCTGCAGGGCGTGACCCTCGACGGCGGCGAAATCGTCGAGCTCGTAGGCAATCTCGGCCGCGAGCAGATGGATGTAGGGCAGATCCGGAGCGCGCAAGAGCGCCTGGTCGATCGCGGCGCGCGCCGCGGCGGCATCGCTCGCCATCAGCGCCCGGGCGCGCAGGGCATGCGTCTCGGCCTCCGACTCCGGCAGGTGAGTGGCTTCCGCGTAGGCCGCCGTCCAGTTGCCGGTGAGCAGCCGGGCCTCGACTCCTTCCCGCCGGGCCAGCATGTCGCCGGGCATCCGGACGAGATAGCGATCGAGGCGAATGAGGCCTTCGCTGGTACTGATCTGGGTGCCGCGCAGCCACGCGAGCGCCGCGCTGCGCAGGGCGGGGAGATCGTCCGGATGGGATAGCACCACCTCGCCCCAGAAGCCCCGGGCGAGATCGGAGCGCCCCTCCATCTCCGCGGTCAGCGCACGCTGGCGAGCGAGCTCAGCGCCGTCGCGTGCACAGGCCGAGAGGGCGAGGGTCCAGCCCAGAAGAGCGAAGGTACGCCGGAGCAGGGCGTTCACTCTCCGGCGGTGGGCGCCGGAGCCGGCGGCGCCGCAACCAGACGACTCACCAACACCTGGCGGTAGCTCTCGAAGGCCTCCTGCGGAGCGAACTCCACCCTGTAGGCCAGGAAGAGCTCGCGGCGCGAAGCGGCGACCAGCTCCTCGCGATGCTCACCGAGCCAGGCGCGGCGCACCTCCTCGGAGCTCTCGGCGAAGCCGCGGTCGCGCGCCGGAGCGAAGGCGTCGACTCGCACGAGGTGCAGCGCGCGGCCGGCCTGATAGGGACCGAAGACCTCGCCTTCGGCGAGGGTCTCGAGCGCCAGACGCGCCAGGGCGGGCTGCCGCGTCACGATCTCGCGCACGGCGCCGCGCGGCAACGATACGAACCGGGCGCCCGCGCCGACGAGCTCGCGATCGCGCCGCGAGCGCAGGGCCTCGACGTGGCCGAGCACTCGCTCCTGGACCTGCAGCGGATCGACTCCGGCGGCAACCGGCCAGGAGGCGAGGGTCAACTCGACCTCCGGTTCGGTGCGGAACCGCTCGACGGCGCCGGCGTGAAAGGCACGGAGCGTCTCCGGGTCGACGGCCTCGAGCGCCTTGCGCAGCCGTGCCTCGCGCGCCCTCTCGAGAGCCAGGTCGTGCCGCGTCGTCGCCTCGAGCCGCGCCACAGCCTCGGGCCCGCTTTCGCCGTAGGCGCGCGCCAGGAGGGTAAGGCCGACGCGGCGCCAGGCGGCGTCGGAGATCGACTCGCCGGCGGCACGACCAGCGAGCGCCTCTTTGCCCGTCACGCGTTCGCCGTCGAGCTCGAGCAGCAGCACGTCGGGCGGCAGCGGATCCTGGATCCCCTCGAGCGCCCGAACCGGCTTGCCGAGGCGCGCCAGCTCTGCCCGCACCAGACTGCGGTACCACTCGCGCCGTCGCTCGTCGGCGATCTCGCGCGCCAGCTCCGGCGCAGCCAGGTTGAGATCCGGCGCCGAGGCCGGCTCGATCGAGGTCACCAGAAAGAGCTGGCAGCCGGCCGGAGTCGGAACCGGGGGGCTCACGACACCTGGCTCGAGCCCGAAGAGAACCTCTCTGGGTCCCTTGCGCAAAGCCTCGGCGGAAAGCGGTCCGATCTGGCCTCCCTGGGCGCGCGACTCCGAAGAGGAGTGGGCACGCACGAGCTGCTCGAAGCTCTCCCCGGCGACCGCCGTCCGGCGGAGCTCCTCGGCGCGGCGGCAAGCGTCCTCGAGGCTTTCCCCGGCCCCGGGGGCTACCAGCAAGTGGCGAAAGGTCCGGCGCTCCGGACGACGGTGACGCGCCCTTTCGCGCTCGAAGCGCGCCGCGATCTCGGACGGGCGGACCTCGAACTCGGCGTTGTGCCCGGCGAGCCAGGCGGTGGCGCGGCGGTCGCGCAGGCGGTCGCGCAGCAGCTCCGCGAAACCGGAGTCGCGCGTGGCGAGCTCGAGCTCACCGTTCGCTTCGAGCAGGCGCTCTTCGACGAGGCTCTCCACCATGCGCCGGATCTGGATCGGATCCTCGCCCGCCGCCGGATCGGCCGGCTTGCCGAAGCGCGCATCGACCGCCTCGACGACGAGCTCTCCACCCTCCCAGCGGGCGAGCACCCCTTCAGGAAACGGCGGCGGCCCGGGTTGCCCGGGTTGGTGGCAGGCGGCGAGGAGTCCCAAAGACAATCCGGCGACGACGACTCGTTTCACCCGCTCTTCCCCTTCCCGGAAAGCAGCGCCTCGACCAGCCTCCGGCTCGGCTCATGCGCCGGCGCGAGCCGCGCCGCCCGCTCGGCCGAGCGCAGCGCACCGGCGCCCTCGCCCCGAGTCTGCTGCAGCAGTGCCAGGTTGTACCAGCCGAGCGCGAAGTAGGGTGAATCCGCGAGCAGCTCGCGGTACAGCTCCTCGGCGTCTCGGTCGTTGCGTCGAGCGTGGAGGTTGGCGCGGTAGAGGCGCAACCAGACGTTTCCGGGCTCGCGCTCGAGACCCTGAACGTAAGCCGTCTCGGCCGCCGCCGTGCGACCCAGCTGCGCCTCGACCCGACCGATCCAGGCCAGAGCGCCGGCCGAAGGCTCGGCAATCTTGCGCAGCTCGGCCAGACCCTCTTCCATCGCACCGCCTTCGATCCGCAGTTGCCCGAGGAGTTGTCGCGCCTCGAGGTCTTCGGGCACACGCTGCAGGGCCAGTTCGAGCTCCCGGCAGGCGCCCGCCAGGTCGCCGCGCATCGCGGCGATGATCGCCACGCCGCGGATTGCCTGGGAGTTCGCCGGCGAACGCGACAGCACCTGCCGCCAGAGCGCCTCGGCGCGGCTCCAGTCCTTCTGTGCCATCGCACCCTTGGCCTCGGAAAAGGCCGAGATGTCGACGACCAGCCGGTATGGATCCGGGAGCCCCGCGACGTCGAGCATGTCGGAGAGCTGCTGGATGTCGCCGCCGCCGGCCGCGAGATAGCCCAGCGCCTGGAGCTTGGCGCGGGTCTCGACGTCGAGCGCCTGCGCGGCGCGGGCAGGTGCGGCCTGCTCCTGCGCTGCGAGGAAGCCGGAGAGGTCCCGGAGCAGTGCCGCCGTCTTCTGCGGCTCGGCGGCGAAACGGTCGTCGATCTCGGCGGCATCGACGGCGAGATCGAAGAGGTGCGGTGCCGGGCCGTGCACCAGCCGCCAGGAGCCTTCCATCCAGGCGGTGAGCTGCGACCAACCCTGGGAGGTCCGCGGCGCCAGGGTCTCGAAGTAGGCCTCGAAACGGGGCCAGCCTGCTGGACGGACGCCGCCCGAGGCGAGGAGCGGAACGAGGCTCGTGCCGCGGCGCGCATCGGCCGGCGGCTCGAGGCCGGCGAGCTCGGTGACGGTCGCGAAGAGCTGCGTCGAGATCGTCCACTCGGTCGTGCGGCCCACCGGCACGCCGGGTCCGTGGAGGATCAGCGGCACATGCAGCGTCGGCTGGTGGAGGAGGACCCCGTGCGTCAGCTCGCCGTGCTCCCCTTGCGCCTCGCCATGGTCGGCGGTGACGACGACGAGGGTGCGGTCGAAGCGGCCGGACTCGCGCAAGAAGGTGAACAGCCGGCCGAGCTGCTCGTCGAGGCCGGCGATCTCGCCGCGATACGGATCGGCGGCGAAGCGCACGTCCCACGGCGCCTTCGGCAGCAGCGGCTGATGGGCATCGAAAAGATGGATCCAGGTGAAGCGCGGGCCCGCCTCCGGCAGCTCGCGAAGATGGGCGATGGCGCGGCCGATGACCGCCGCTGCCGGACGCTCGGGGAAGTAGACCCCCGGCCCACCCGGCCCCTCCTGCGGCAGGTCGTCGTCGAAAACCGCGAAGCCCTGGTTCAGGCCGAACTTCGCCGAGACCGGAAAGGATCCGATGAAGGCGCTGGTGCGGTAGCCGGCCTCTTCGAAAAGCTCGGCGATCGTGAGCTGGTCGGGGAGGAGGGCGAAGAGCCCATTGTCGCGCGCGCCGTGCGCCGGCGGATAGAGCCCGGTGAAGATCGAGGCGTGCGCCGGCAGGGTGATCGGTGCCGGCGTCAGATGCTCCGCGAAAAGGAAACCGTGCCGCCCGAGGTCGTCGAGATTCGGCGTGTGCGCCTGCGCGTCGCCGGTGATGCCGAAGCGATCGGCGCGCACCGTGTCGAGAGTGACGATGAGGACGTCGGGGCGCGGCCGGCCACAGCCGGCGCCGAGACCGGCGAGCGCTCCGACACCGAGCAGGAGCGCAGCCGCCCGGGAGCCGCGTCGTCGGTCCTTCACCTCACGCCCTCGGCGACCCACTGGCGTCCCGCGTCCGTCAGCTCGAAACCGGCCAGCAGCTCGGTCGCTCGCGCCGCCAACCCCGCCCGACGGCGCTCGGCGCGGATCGCCGCACGGACCTCCGGCGCCGCCTCGGCGGCGGCGAGCGGACGCGCGGCCTCTCGCGCCGTCACCTCCACGACCACCCAGTCGAAAGCGTCGTGAATCGGCGCGCTGAGCGCACCCGGCGCGAGGTCTTTCACCTGCTCGAACACCTGTGGACCGAGCTCGCCGGCGACCTCGATCAGCGGACGCAGGTCGACGACGGAGAGCGCCGCGGCAGACAGCGCCCTCGCGGCGGCGACTGCCTCGAGGCCACCGCCCGTTTCACGCGACGCCACGATCTCGGCCTCCAGCCGACGCTCCTCCGCGAACGGGTCGCGGTCGCGTGGAATCGCCAGGCGCAGGAACCGCACTGCCATCTGCTCGGGTCGCCGGTAGCGCGCGGGGTTCGCGGAGAAGCGGGCGGCGATCTCTTCTTCGGTCGGATCCACGATCCGGCTCTCGGCCGCTCTCTCGATCCGGCTGCGCAGGCGGAGATCGGCTGCAACGTCGTCGCCGCGCCGCTGCTCCTCCAGGCTCAGGCGCCTCTCGAGGCGAGCGAGATGCCAGAGCCGCTCGCTCTCGATCCAGGCCGAAAGCCGCTCCGGTGGGTCGGCGCTCGCCACTACGGCGCGCACGAGCTCCCCCGGCATCGTCGTCTCGCCGATCCTGAGATAGGCCGGCAGACCGTCGCTCGCGGGCTGTCCCAACTCTGCCCGTGGGGCTCGCGCCAGCGCCTGCCGCCGATTGTCGGCGACCGCCGCGGCGCGCCGGCGAGCGAGCTCGCGCTCGACGTCCTTGTCGGTGAGGCCACGGCCTGCCGGGAAGTGCTCCTCGACCCAGAACAGGTGGACACCGGGGCCGGTCACCACCGGTGCGCTCACCTGTCCGAGCGGCAGCGCCCGGATCACCACTTCGGCCTCGGGGCGCAGGAATCCCGGCTTGACGACCCCGAGCCGCCCGTTGCGGCGGGCCGACTCCGACTGCGAGATCGACCGAGCCTGGCGCCCGAACTCCTCGAGCGTGCGCAGTGTCGGGCAGAGGGCCGCGAGCCGTTCGACTGCCGCCGAACGCTCTTCCTCGGTCGCTGCGGCGAGGAAGATGTGCGACAGCCGCCAGCGCTCCGGCAGATCGGGCAGGGAGCGCTCGAGCTCGGCGCGCACGGCCTCCCCGGCCGGCGTCGCGATCGGCAGGTCATAGCCGCGCGCCGCCCAGCGCCCAAGAAAGTCGTCGCGGCGAAAGGCCTCGGCCCGGGCCTCGAGGGCGGGGTCGTCCCCGGGCTGGCCGATAGCCCGGCGCAGGGCGCAGCGGCGCAGGACGTCGAGCCGGCCGCGCTCGCCATCGAGCCCCTTCACGGCGCGGAACTGCGCCTCGTCGCGCCCGCGGTAGCGCTCTTCGCGGACGGCGTCGTCGAGCGCGACCTCGGCACCGGCGAGGCGGGCGAGGACAGTCGCGGTGGTGAGAAGTTGGACGAAGTTCATCACTTCTTCAGTGGGGACTCCCGGCACGGCTCCGGCACAAACAAAGAGCCCCGCCGGTGGGCGGGGCTCCGGGTCCTCCGTGCCGCCGGGCTCCGCTCAGTCGATGCCGAACGACATGAGCTCGACCGGCACCAGCGCCTGCGAGGTCACGTTGGCGCGCAGGATGGCGTTGAAGCCCGGCTGAGCAGCGAAAGCCACCGCGCCGACACCCGAAACGGCCGTGTAGCCGCGGTTGCCTTCGCCGCGCACGTTGGTCGCCAGGCCGATGACTTCGTTGTTGATCGGGAACATGGTGGCCGAGTTCAGGCACCAGGCGCCGAGGAAGAAGGTGTCGTTGAACATTCCCGTCGTGCCGAGACCGGCCTGCGCAACGACGTTGAGCACTGGCGCCGAGAAGCTGGGGCCGGAGTTCATCAGGCCCACGATGTTGATCGAGGCGCGGGCGGAGATCGACGTGGCATTCAGCGGATCGGCGGCCTGAAAGAACAGGCCGGTGTCCACCGCGCTGTCTTCCATGAAATAGAACGAGAAGCTGTTCAGCGTGAGTGCGCCCAGCGGCACGCCGCCGATGCCCTGGCTGAAGCGGTTGCCGTAGACCTGCCCGAAGACCGTCGGCAGGGCGGTGAGGGCGCCGTCGTCGTATTGCATCGTCTGGGTATCCTCCGGCGCGACGGCTCCGGCAGGCGCGGTGTGGCCGCTACCGACCGTGGCCATGACGGGCCCCTGGCCGCGTCCCTGGCCGGGAGTCCAGCTGTTGCGTCCGGCGGCGGCGAGCTCCTGCTGCTTCGCGGCGGGCAGGGCGGCGGCGAGTGCGGAGACGGCAGCGGCGACGAAGAGCACGGATCCTGCAACCACGGAGTACGTTCGGCGCATAGTCCCCCCACATTCAACTTGCAGATAGAAGCCGGTATCTTAAGACCACCTCTCGCCAGGCGCAACCCCCAGACGCGGCTCCCCGCGGCAGCCGGCCGGAGACGCGAACCCCGATCGGCTAGGCTCCGGCCTCTCATGAACCGCACCCGCTTCCCGCTGCTGGCGCTCGCGCTGCTCGTCTCCGGCGCTTCGGGGCTGGCGCTGCAGGTCGCCTGGTCCGACCGTCTTTCGCTCGTCCTGGGGGCGGGAGAAGTGGCGATCGCCGCGGTTGTTGCGGCCACGATGAGTGGCCTCGCGCTCGGCGCCTGGTTCGGCGGCCGTTTCGCCGGTGGCAAACGGCCCGGGATCGGCTATGCCGCGGCCGAGCTCACGGTCAGCGCCGGCGCGCTGCTGGTGCCGGCTCTCGGCTGGCTCGTCGGCGCCGCGGAATCGGTGCTGGTCGCCTCGGGCTGGCCGGCGATGGGTCCGGGGTGGATGCTCTTCGAGGCTCTGGCGGCCATCGCGCTCCTGCTGCTGCCGGCGACCGCCATGGGCGCGGCTCTGCCGCTGCTCGCTGCGGCGCTGGGCGACGACTCCGACCGGCGCGGACTGGGGGCGCTCTATGCGGTGAATACGCTCGGTGCTGCCGTCGGCGCGGCCTGCGCGAGCTTCTGGCTCCTGCCTGCCCTTGGCCTGGCGGCGACCGAGAGACTCGCTGCGGCAGGCCACGCGACTGCCGGACTGCTCGTCCTCCTCCTGGTCTCGGCGCGCGCTCGCCAGGAAGTACGCGAACCGCGCGGCCGCTCTGCGCCCGCGCTGCTTCTCGCGGCTCTGGCGCTCGCTTCCGTCGCCTCGTT
The DNA here is from genome assembly GCA_018057705.1 of Thermoanaerobaculia bacterium. Classification (NCBI taxonomy): domain Bacteria; kingdom Pseudomonadati; phylum Acidobacteriota; class Thermoanaerobaculia; species Thermoanaerobaculia bacterium. Next base: position 52,886 of record JAGPDF010000022.1, read on the forward strand.
CGTGCTCGAGATGCTCTGGACCCGCCTGCTCGCCTACTTGCTCGGATCGTCGCTCGCCGGCTTCGGGGCGATGCTCTCCCTGTTTCTCCTCGGCCTCGCGCTCGGAGCCGGCGTCGCCTCACATCCGAGGCTCGCCGGTCGCCCGCTCGCGAGCTTCGTCGCGCTGCAGGCCTTCGCGGGGCTCAGCAGCGCCCTCGCCTTTCTCGCTCTCTCTCAGTTCGCCGCCCGCCTGCCGCCGGAGGGTGCGGCGCTCGGCACACGCCTGCTGATCGCGAGCGCCCTCCTGCTGCCGCTCACGTTCCTTCTCGGCGCCGGCGTACCGCTCGCCTTCCGAGCCGCAGCCGAGCGCGGCGCCGGCGGCCCGCTCGCTGCCGGTCAGATCCTGGCGGCAAGCACCGTCGGCGCGGTCGCCGGCGTGACCCTCGGGGGCTTCGTGCTGCTGCCGAAGATCGGCTTCGAAGGCACCGCGCGAGCCGGCGCAATTGTCGCCCTCTCGGCGGCGCTGTCCGCCGCTCTGGCGCTCCCGTGGCGTCGGTCTGCGGAGAGCGGGAGGAGCCCAACGGTCGTCGCCGGCGTGGGCTGGCTCGCCGGAGTCGCTCTCATCTTCCTGCTGCCCCTCGCTCGCCCGGATGCTCTCTTGCGCCGCGTCGCCTTCGGCCAGTTCGCGAGCGAGCGCGGCGCTCTCCTCTCGGCCGAGGCCGGCAGCACCGCGACGGTCATCGTCGTCGATCGCGGCGCCGGCTGGCGCCTCGCGACCAACGGTTTGCCGGAGTCGCTGATTCTCCCGCCAGGCGCCCGGCGCGGCCGGCTCGCCACCGCCTTCGGTCTGGGAAACCTCGGCAGCGCCGCAAGACCCGGGGCGCGCTCGCTCTTCATGGTCGGCCTCGGCGGCGGCGTGGCGCTCGAGACGATCCCCCCCGAGATCGAACGGCTGCGGGTCGCCGAGATCGAACCCGCGGTGGTTGCCGCGAACCGACTGCTCGCCTCGCACCGAGCCCGCGATCCACTCGCCGATTCGCGGCTCGAGATCGTGGCCGCCGACGCTCGGGCGCTGTTGCGCCGCGACCCTGCCAAGTGGGAGATCGTCGTTTCGCAACCTTCCCACCCGTGGACCGCCGCCGGCGCCCACCTCTACAGTCGTGAGTTCTTCGCCCTGGTCCACGACCGGCTGACACCCAGCGGCGTTTTCGTGCAGTGGATGGGCCTCGCCTTCCTCGACGCGCCGCTGCTGCGCGAGCTCTCCGCGACCCTGCTCGCCAGCTTTCGCGAGGTAGAAGTCGTCCAGCTCGATCCGGGCTCGCTCCTTTTCCTGGCGTCGGACGCGGCGCTCGACCTCGCCGGCGCCGGAGCGTTACCGGGCGACCCGGCGCATTGGGCGGAGATCGGCATCCTCGACCGGGGCGAGCTTGCCGACGCGCGGGTCCTCGACAGCGCCGGCGCCCGGCGTTTCGCGGCGGGCGCGCCGCTCCTCAGCGAGGATCGCAACCGCCTCCGCTTCGCGACGTCAGCGCCTGGATTCCGCGGCCTCGAGCCGGCCGCGCTCGGCGGGCTCCTCGCGCCGTACGACTCCTTCGTGGCCGACGCCGAGGCACCGCGGCGGCTGCGCCGCCTTAGCGAACGCGGCTTCCTCCTCCGCGCGACGCGTCTCGCCCGCCGCCTGGGGATCTCCGTCGAGACTGCCGACTCGCTGGCGAAGGACGATGCATTGCTGCGCGTGATCGACGCTGGCAGGCTGGCGCTCGCCGCCGGTGATCGCTTCGCGCTGGAAGAGCTGAGCGCCGCACTCGCCTCGATCCCCGCCGCGCATGCGCTCGGCCGCGAAGCGGTTCTCCTCAGGGCTCAGACCCTGTTGCTGCGCCGAGAACCGGACGCCGCCGCGGCCGCGGCCGCTCTTCTCGCGCGTTCGCTAGGCCCGCGGGCCTCGGCGCGCGAGCTCTTGATCGCCGCCGAAGCCGAGATGGCGGCGGGCCACTTCCGCGCCGCCCGCAGCCTGCTCGACGAAGTCTCCTCCGGCTATCGGTACGGGGCGCCGCCGGAGCTGTTGCGCGCCTACGGACGGCTGCCCGAGGCGTTACGGCCCTTCGACGACGAAGCCACCACTGGCCTCGACTAGCGAGCCCCGCGCGATCTTCAGCTCTCCTTGCGGACCAGCCTGCCGAGCTCGACGCGGTCGGCGGCGAGGAGTCTCTCGACCTGGGCCCGGTCGACTTCGGCGACGATGATCTGGCCGACCTCCGTATTGACCGCGGAGTAGACGCCGTGCGACTTCATCTTCGCCGCCTGGTACTGGTTGTCCTCGGTCGGCGAGACGTAGTGCACGGAGTCGGCCTTGTAGCGGTGCACGAGGTAGAGGTGGATGAGGGTCATCAGCCGCTTCTGGCGCAGCTTCTCGTCGAAGGTGTTCTGGTCGCGCACCGATAGGATGACCCGGCCGTGGCGATCCTGGATCGGCGCGAAGACGACGTTCGCCTCCTTCTCGCCCTCCTTGCCCCCCTTTCCGACAATCGCGAGCTCGAGGAGCTCGGACCCCGCGCGGTGTGGCTTGAGCTCGACGCCGAGCTTGAGCTCGAGCCCGTAGTGCGTGCTCCAGAGGCCGAGCCACTCCTCGAGGAGCTTCTTCGGCACCTCGGTCTGGATGAGGTGCTGGTGCTGCGTCGATCCCTTGCCCATCGCCTTCGTCGTCGCCGTGCGCCCCGAAGAGGCGAGCAGCGCGGCGTCGGAGCGCGGGCCGCCGACCAGCGTCTGCGGGGTCTTGTAGGGCGACTCGACGAGCCGGATCTTCCTCTGCAGCCGCGCCAGGGCGAGCATTCCGTCCTGCTTCAGGGCCGTGGCGAACTCCTCCCCGGCGACCCCGTCGACCTGATGGCCACCGTAGGTGATGAAGTTGAACACGAAGCCCATCTTGCCGAGCTCCTCGGGGAACCGCCGCATCTCGTCGTCGCCCATGCCGGTCGAGTCCCAGTTGAACGAGGGCGAGAGGTTGTAGGCCATCATCATCTCGGGGAACTCGGCGTGGATCGCCTCGGCGAACTCCCGGGCATCCTTGAGATCCGCGGTCTTGGTCTCCATCCAGAGAACGTCGGCGAACGGCGCCGCGGCGAGCGATTTGGCGATCGCATAGTCGACCCCGCCACGCACCTGGTAGTAGCCCTCCGGGGTCTTCGCGTGCTCGCAGTCCCAGATGATGTTGATGCCCAGCGCCTTCGCCTTCTCGCGGGCAGAGTAGAACGAGGCCCTTCTGGCAAACTTCCGCCACTGCTCGACGGTCACCTCGAGCGCCTCACCCTCGCCCGCCCGGAACTCGAGGATCTCGGCGACCGCTTCGCCGTAGGTCTCGAGCCCGGCCTCGGCCTCCCACCGCTCCACCAGGCGCGATTCGGCCTCGTCGAAGATCGCGTCGACCCTCGCCGCGCCGCCCTTGGCGTAGACCGCGGCGCCGTCGTCGGCGAGCTTGCCCAGGCCCGTGCGGTCCAGCCAGAGCCCGGCGGCGGCGTACTCTTCGACCGACACCTTGTAGAGGAGGTGGCCGTTGAGCTCACCCACGCCCCGGTCGTAGAAACGCTTCATGAGCGCCAGGAAGCAGAGCTTGTAAGCGGGCACCTGGAGATTCGTCGCGCCGAGAATGAACGGCTGGTCGCGCTCGTCGCTCCTGCCGTCGAGGAGCGTCGCCGCTTCGGCGTCGGTGCGCGCCACGATGATCCCCTCCACGCCCATGACGTCGAGCTGAAAACGCGCCGCGTTCAGACGCTTGATCTGCTCGTCGGAGGGCACCAGTACCTTGCCGCCCTGGTGCCCGCACTTCTTCGTGCCCGGGCGCTGGTCCTCGATGTGGTAGCCGGGGACCCCGGCCTCGACGAAGCGGCGGACGAGATTGCGCACGTGCGGATCGCCGCCGTGGCCGGTGTCGGCGTCGGCGATGATGAACGGGCGGAAGTCGGCGAGCGGCGTCGCCGCGCGCTGCGCTTCGCTCATGCGAGAGCGCAGGAAATGCTGGTTGCGGTCGGCGGTCAGCAGGGCGCGCACCAGGGTCGCGGCTTCGTCGGGAACCTGCGAAAGCGGATAGCTCGCGAGGTCGGAACCCGGGTCCTCGGTCACCGAGCCCTTGGCCGAGGTCGCCCAGCCTCCGAGATAGATCCCCTCGATCCCCAGACGCCGCATCGTCACCGCCTGGCCGGGTGAATAAGGCCCGAAGGTCGTGATGCTCCTCCTCTCCGCGAAGAGCTCGCGGAGGCGGGCGTGAAAGGCCGCAGCCGCCTCGCGAGCCACCGTGTAGTCGACGGCGATCCCCCCGCGTTGTGCGGCCACCTGCCGCGCCGAGTAGAGCCGCAGGACGCGCGCGAAACGCGGGCTGTCGAACCACTGCTGCAGAGCTTCCACCTGCTGGTCGAACTGGGTCATGGTGGTCATAGGGGGGTCCTGTTCTCGGTCAGGGTGCCGGTCGAGGCGTGAAGTCGAGATTGCCGGTGATACGGGTACCGTCTTTCTCGAAGAGCTCCAGGAACTGCGCGATGCGCTGGCGCGCGACGGCGAGGTCGTACTCGTCGAGATTCAGATTCAGCAGGTCGATGTACCACGGCGCCTTGGTCTTCGACGCGACGTAGGCCTTGACGATCGCTCTCGCGATCGGCAGGGTCGTGGTCTTGGAATCGTCGTGGACGTCGCGGTCGCGGGCGGCGAGCAGCTTGTCGTACTCCTCGTCGAGCAGGCGCTCGAAGATCCCGGCCGAAAGGGCTTCGCCGGCGCGCACTCCCGTCGGCGCGTCGTCCTCGGTGAAGCGGCCACCTTTGTGCAGCCACTCCCAGAGGATGCTCAGACGGATCTCGCCGGTCGCCATGTCCTCCATGAGATAGAGCACGTCTTCGTCGCCGAAGAAGTCGGCGGGCTTGAGTGCCGCCGCCTGGAAGCCCTGACCGAAGGCGTTGCCGTACTGGAGGGCAACGGAGAGGAGATCGCGTGCGCCGCGCACCGTGCGCGGCGCCGCCTCGAGCTCGACGAGCTTCCGGGCGTCGGCCGCGCCGTAGGTGAGACGCGGGAAGGCCCGGCCGAGCTGATTGTCGGCGCCCGCGACCTCCCACACCGGCCGCACGATGTGCACCATCTTCCAGTGCGCCACCCACTTGCCGGAGGCTCCCTCGCGCTGCTCGCGCTCGGCGCCGGCGACCGCGCGCCGCATCCCGGCGGCGACACCGGCCGGGGAGCCGACCGGAATGTTCGGCTCCATGCCGCCCTGCCAGAGCGCCATTCGTCCGGCGAGATCGGGCGTGTTCACCGCCCGCCGCACGCGGTCCTCGTAGTGGCGCATGTAGCCATAGGTCATCGTGATCGCGTCGATGTTCGGATTCACGAACTCCGGATCCCAGGCGAGCGCGTCGGAGACGCTGTTGATGTAGTCCCAGCGCCCGGTGTTGAAGCCGACGAAATGCACCCCGAGCGCGGCCCGGATCTCCATCAGCTGAAAAGCCGCCTCGAGTTGTTCGACCAGGACGTAGACCAGAATGGTTCCGGGCGGGAGGCCGAGGTGCGCCTCCAGCGCCAGCAGAAGCCGATTCCAGAGCGCCGCTTCGCCGGCCGTCTGGATCTTCGGCAGATAGAGCACCACCGACGATCCGGCAGCGCGCAGGCGCCGCTGATTGTTGACGACGTAGAGCACGACATCGACGATCGAGGCCGAGAATCCCGTGCCGTCCGCCTCGCGCAGATGGCGATCGTCCAAGTGCAGGCCGCGGGCGCGGAAGATCTTCGTGGTGAATTCCAATTGCGCGCGCCAGTCGGCGATGATCTCGCGACCGAAGAATCGGCGCGCCCAGGCGTTCATTTCGCCGGCGACCTGGCCCGCCACCTCCAGGAAGCGTGGGTCCGCGGCGATCGCCAGTTTGAGGTTGCGCTGGTTGTCGAGCGCCATCGTGGCGACCTGGCCGAGGGCGTCCTCGCCGTCGAACATCCAGCCGTCGGCGCCGGAGAGCAGAGCGTACGCGACGTTTCTCAGCCCACTCGCCGCCCCCTCGTTCCTTTCGGAGGCTTGAGGCCGGGTGGCAGGGCCCGTCCCCTGGATCCACTGACGCACGAGGTCGGGCGGGATCTCGGGACCGGTGAACTTGCCGTCGCGGGCGTCCTGGACACGAAGTCCGGTACCTGGAATCACGCTCTCGGGATCGAGAAAATCGATCGGCCGGCGATCGGCCGCCCGCATCGCGCGACGTCGGATCCGTTCCGCCATGAGGGAGAGGCGCTCACGGTTCCACGGCGCGAGTGCCTCGACGGCGGAAACGGCCTCTTCGGTCCAGATCTCGGGATAGTCCTGTCGGACCTCCGCCCTCCATTCCAGCCTCGGCATCCAGTCTCCCTTCCGTGGAATTCTCCCACTTTTTTGCCGCAGTGCGGCACCCCCTCATCGGGTGGGACGGCCAGATCCTGCCGGCGGCGGCCCGGCGAGCGCGAGCAGGTGCGCCGCACTGGCCAACGTCGCCGCCAGGAGGAGGAGCGATCCCAGCCGGATGATCTCGTGGCGGCCGATGAAGGCCCCGCCAGCGAGCAGGGGCACGCCCAGGCCCCAGCCCGCAAGGACGACGCGCAACCAGGGCAGGGAGGCCCGAAAGTCGAGCGCCGCCGGGGGCGGCTGGGCCGAAGCCGAGGATCGCGGGCTTGCCCCGCCGTGCCGGCGGATCCAGGCGTAGGCCGGGGCCAGGAGTCCGGCGACGCCGAATACCATCTGCGCCAGGAAACCGAGCAGGACGAGGATGCCGTAGGGCACGATCGCGCGGCGCAGTGCCAGGTCCTCCGGAAACCAGGCAAGGAGGACCCCCAGTGCCGTCGCCCCGGCGAGCGCCGCGAGGGCCAGGACCGCATGCACCGGGGTGGGATCGAAGCCCCTCCGGAAGGTCGCAGGGCGCACGCGCCGCCGGGCCAGGGCCGCGCCGTGGGCGAGGAAGGCGACGACGGCGAGCGCCGCCACCACGGCGAACCACGGCACCAGCGACGGAGTCAGGAGGATGGAGGCTCCCAACCCCAGCGCACCGGCGGCGTGCAGCGCTGCGATCCAGTAGAGGTCACGACCGGCGCCGGGGCGGGCCGCGAAGAGCATCGGCAGCATCCGCGAACCGAATCCGAAGAGAGTGCCGGTGAGCCAGCCGAAAGCGGCGAGATGGGCGTGGGCGGCGAGGATCGCCGAACGCTCGAGAGCCGGCGGCAGGCCGAAGATTCGCGCCCAGGCGAAAGAGACTCCGAGGCCTCCGGCGAGCAGGAAGAAGCCGGCGGCACTCCCGATCAGAACTCGCGTGCCCAGCGGGACACGGCAGGCCGGGAGACCGAGCGCCAGCCGGCCGAGAATCCAAACGCCGCCCAGGAAGGCGGCTGTGCCGCCGACCGCGGCGTGCCATGGACCGGCGGCGGCGAGGCCGTGGGCCATCGCCATCGTCCCCGCAGCGTGCAGGACGAAGGCGGCCAGGTCGAGCCGGCGCTCGGCGAGCGGCAGCCGGAGGACCGAAGGGGCGAAGGCGTAGATCGCCCCGTAGACCGCCGAGGCAAGGAACCCGAGCGTCAGCAGATGGACGTAGCCGACGAACCGCGAGGAGCTCGGGAAGGTGGTGAGGTCCTCGGGCGCGACCAGGGCCCGGCCCAGCGCCACGACGAGCGCGGCATGGGCGAAAGCGGCGTAGAGCGCAGGGAGCGACTGGCCGGGGCGGCCGGGCCGGGCACCGGCTGTGGAGACCGGTTCTGCGGAGCGCTCAGGAGAGGGCAACGAGCTCGAGCGCCGCCGGGTCGAGGATCTGGAAGCCTTCCCGGTCGGTGCGCACGAGGCCTTCCTTGCCCCAGCGGCTCATCACCCGGATGGCGGTCTCGATCGTCGTCGCGCAGAGGTCGGCCAACTCTTGGCGCGTCAGCCGCACGGGGACGAAAACGCCCTCGTCGTTGCGGACACCCTGCTCGTCGGCGAGCTTGCACAGCAGGCGCGCCATGCGCGCTTCCACTCTCCCACCCGAAAGCTCCGCCATACGCTTGGTCAGCTCGACGAGGCGCAGCGTCAGACCGGAGAGCAGACCGCGAACCAGCGACGGATGCGCCTCGAGCAGCGCAAAGAAGGCGTCGCGGCGGGTCACCAGGCAGACGGTGTCGACGGTCGCCGTGGCCGAGGCCGGATAGGCGAAGCCCTCGAAGGCAGCGACGGCACCGATCGGGTCGCCGGGCCCGGGCATGTCGAGGATCACCTCGCGGCCGGCCGGGGTCAGCTTCGCGACCTTCACGCGGCCGGAGGCGACGACGTGCACCGACCGGGCGGCATCGCCCTCGCGGAAGATGAGACTGGCGCGCGGGAAGCTCTCGAGCGTCGAAACCGCCGCCAGCTTGACCCGGTCGTCGGCCTGCAGGCGCCGGTAGAGCGGGAGCTGGGCAATCGCCTGCTCAACCTGGGAACTCATGGAGGGATCGTAACCGATCCCCGCCGTCCCGCATTCGCCGACTCCCCTATGACGCCGGTCATGCGCCCCGTTCTCCGTCGCTGCTACCTTGGCGTCGAGCAGCGAGCAGGGCCCCCGCGACGGGGGCGGAAAGGACTCTCCCCTTGAGCACATTCGACCTGTCCACCCCCGTCGGCGAGATCGTTGCCCGCTATCCCTCCACCAGCCGCATCTTCGATCGCGCCGGCGTCGACTTCTGCTGCAGCGGCAAGCGACCGCTCGGCGAGGCCTGCCAGGCAAAGGGCCTGCCGGCCGATCGCCTGCTGGCCGAGCTCGAAGAGGAGCTCGCGGCGGTTTCCGCAGAGCCCGATGCCTCGTTGGCCGACGCGCCCCTGCCGGCGCTCACCCGCTACATCGTCGAGCGCTTCCACGTGCCGCTGCGCGAAGAGCTGCCGCGCCTCGGCCGGATGGCCGAGCGGGTGCTCGAGGCCCACGGCCGCGCTCATCCGGAGGTCGTGCCCGAGCTCGTCCGCATCTTTCGCGCGTTCCGCCCCGAGCTCGAAGAGCACATGGGGAAGGAGGAGGCGGAGCTCTTTCCCGCGATCGAGGCTCTGGAGGCACCCGCCGCCAGCGCCGGCGCGCGGCCCTCGCCGATCGCTGAGCAGGTCACCGCCCTCGAGGGCGATCACGACGGAGCGGGAGCGGCGCTCGTCCGGCTGCGCGAGCTGACCGGCGGCTACGTTCCGCCGGCCGGCGCGTGCAACACTTTCCGGGCGCTCTACGATGGCCTCGCCCATCTCGAGACCGAGATGCACCTGCACGTCCATCTCGAGAACAGCGTGCTCTTCCCGCGCGCCGTCGCCCGCGCGCGCGAGCTCGGCGTCCGGGAGTTGCTCGAATCGCCGCGCCCGGGTCTCTAGGGCCGCTCCGCGCCGCTCGCCTCGATCGCTCGGAGCCGGGCCTCGAGCGTCTCGATGGTGCGCTGCTGCTGCTTGACGACTCCGGTGAGCACCGCCACCACGTCCATCGCCGAGAGGCCGCGGTGGTCTTCGGTCGCGACCAGATCCGGCACGTCCTCGGCGATGAAGCCGACCTGCTGGTCTTCCGGATTCGACCGGTAGGCGAACGTCACCGGCTGGAGACCGTCCAACGCCTCGCGCGCCACTTCCGGAGAAAGGTCGACGATCCCGGTCTTGAGCTCGCGGCTGGAGGCGTTCGTCCAGTTTCCGCCGATGAGCTTCGCGCCGGAAGCGTGGTCGATGTTCTGGGTCGGATTCGCCACACCGCCGATGCCGAGCCGGTTGTTGCGCAGGACGAGGAGGTCCTGCGGATTCGCCGGAAAGATCTTGAACGGCGCGGGTCCGGCGACGTTGTCGGTGACCAGGAGGGCGCCGCTCACCGGGTTGTTGCGCACCGCCCAGGTCGCGTCGACCGTGCCACCGGCGCTCACGATCTCGAGGCCGATCTGGGTGTTGCCTGCATTCGCGGTCTTCTTGAGCCGGATATTGTCGCCGTTGACATGGAGCTTCGCCTCGGGCGACGCGGTGCCGATGCCGACTTCGCCGTCGGCGGCGATGTCGATCGAGCTCGTCGGCGCGCCCGGGCGGATGCGAAACGGCAGCCGGGAGCCTCCGGTGACGTCGCGGACGAAGAAGTTCGCCTCGTTGCCGGCGATGTCCCAGGTCTGGGGGGTGAAGCCGCCGGCGCCGGTCTGTTCGAGACGCGCCCCCGGCGTGTTGCTCGTGGAGATATGGAGGTCCAGCACCGGCGTCGCGGTGCGCAGGCCGATGCGCCCGGCGTCGTCGATGTAGAGGGAGTTGGTGGCGGCGCTGCCTTCGATCGTGAACGGCACCCGGGCGGCGGTGATGTCTTCGATCGAGAACTTGTTCAGGCCCCCGGACGCTGAGTCGTTGGCGGTCAACTGCCAGTCGGTCGCGGGAAAGTTCCCGACCGAGGTGTCGTCGAACTTGATCCGCAGGTTGTTCTCCTTCAGCCGGATGGTGTCGAAGCCGAAGCTCTCGTTGTTGACGCAGTCGAGCCCGGTGCAGAGGCTCCCCTGGACGATCAGATCATCGGGAATCACCTGGTCCAGAGTGGAGAGGACGGGTCCGCCCGCAGCAGCCGTGGGCGAACCCTCCGGACTGCGCGGCCCGCGGACGTCGCCACGGCTCGGCTCGCTCGCGGCGCCCGCGATGGCCGCGCCGTCGACGATCGCGAAGCCGCCGCTCACCACCCAGCCCGACTCGCCCGCCGGCCGAACTGCCATCGCCCCGGCGACCGCTTCCGCCTCGGAGCGGCTGCGCCCGTGGGTGGCGATCGCGCGCAGCTGCCAGGTGTAGCTGCCGTCGGCTAGCGCCGAGCCGTCGCCGCGCAGGAGCGCCAGGGTCGGCAGGCTGCCGGCCGAAAAGAGGTGTCTCGCGACCTCCCCCGTCGGGCCGGAGACCGTGAGCTCGACGGCCGTTGCCGGACCTTCCAGGGGAAAGTCGATGCTCCCGCCGCGCACGACCGGCAGGACCGACGCGGGCGCGCCATCCGCGGCGCCCATGGCGGGCAGCGCCAGGGTCAGGAAGGCGAGCCAGATGACAGTCGGGGAGGAGAAGACGGGTCGAAAGTTCGAGTGGGCCATGGAGGCCTCCTTCTGGGTTGGGAAGTCAACCTACCATGAGGCGGGGCGTTCGCCGACACACCCCCTCCGTGGGGTGGGGATACGGGGGTCGCCGAGGCGGGAGCAGGTGACGTCACCCCGCCGTCGCGCTATCTTTCCCCTTCAGCCACACCCGCCGCACCGATTTCCGGCAGAATCCGTCGTTCCATGCACCTTGTCCGTCCAAGAGACCGCTCGCCCAGCCCTGGAGCCCCGAGATGAAACTCTCCGCCCGCGCCGCACTTCTCTTCTGCATCGGCACACTGGCCCTCTCGAGCGCCGAGGCCCAGGTCTCGCTCACCACGCTCGGGAGTCCCTACACCCAGAACTTCGACACGCTGGCAACCACGGGCACGGCGAATGCCTGGAACGACAACTCGACACTCACGGGGTGGTACTCGCAGTTCAGCCTCGTTCCCGCGAGCCCAACCACCTACCGCGCGGATGCGGGTGCGTCCAACACGGGGGCGATCTACAGTTACGGCACTGGTACGGCGACCGAGCGGGCCTTCGGTTCGGCCTCGTCGGGCACTCCCGGGACGATCCTGAACGCGGTGCGCTTCGTCAACAATACCGGTTCGACGATTACCTCCCTCGATGTCACCTACAACGGCGAGCAATGGCGCAACGGCGGCAACACGGCCGTTCACCAGCTCGATTTCCAGTACCAGGTCGCGGCAGCGACCGTTGTCACCGATGCCAACACTCCGACTACCGGCTGGCTCGACTCGAACGCACTCGACTTCACGAGCCCCACTGTCGGCGCGACCGCCGCAGCCCTCGACGGCAACGCCGCGGCCAATCGCACCGCACTGGCGTCGACGATCACCGTCACGGTCGCCAACGGTGAAGAGATCTGGCTCCGCTGGTCCGACATCAACGACGGCGGCAACGACCACGGACTGTCGGTCGACGACCTTTCGGTCACGCCGCAGGGCGGCGGCCCGGCCAATCTCTCGGTCGACGACGTCTCCTTGAACGAAGGCAACACCGGCACGACGAACTTCACCTTCACCGTCAGCCTTTCCTCGCCGGCCG
>JAGPDF010000023.1 GCA_018057705.1 Thermoanaerobaculia bacterium
ACAACGTCCTCGCGGTGCGCGGCGACGACAGCGGTTACCAGAAGCCGCTGCGCGAGGGCAGGAGCGCCAACCGCTTCGCCTCCGACCTGGTGACCCAGATCGACGCCATGAACCACGGACGCTACCTGGCCGAGGATCTCCTCGACGCCGAGCCCTCGCAGTTCTGCATCGGTGTCGGCGGCTATCCCGAAAAGCACTTCGAGGCGCCGAATCTCGCAACCGACGTGCGCCAGCTGAAAGCCAAGATCGCGGCCGGCGCGAGCTACGTCGTGACCCAGATGTTCTTCGACAACCGGCACTACTTCGCCTTCGTCGACGCCTGCCGGGAGGCCGGCATCACGGTACCGATCATCCCCGGGCTGAAGGTCCTCTCGGCGCGCTCGCAGCTGTCGTCGATCCCACGGAACTTCTACGTCGAGATTCCCCTGGCGCTCGCCGATGCCGTCGCCGCGGCGCCCGAGCAGGAGGTCCTGGAGGTCGGCGTCGCATGGGGGAGAAAACAGGTCGAGGAGCTCCTGGCCCGCGGCGTGCCCTCGGTGCACTTCTACGTCATGCAGAGCGCCGGCCCGGTGCGGCAGTTGATGAAGGACCTGCGATAACCGTCGCGAGGCCGGGCTCGCGCGGGGCTGCGGGGGCTTTCGCCTGGAGGGTGCCGGCGCTGCTCGCTCTGGGCCTTCTCGGCCCCACCTTTGCGACGGGCTGTGGGCGGGGAGAGCCGACAGCGGCTGCGCCACAGCCATTCGCGGAAATCCGCTACCAGGATGTCGTCGTGGACCAGGCGCTCTACGGCACCTTCGATCCGGCGACCGGCGTCCATACCTGCGCCGACGAGTCCCGTGACAGCTTCGTCCTCGCGGGCGGGGAGAGTCGTGGCTACACGCTGGCCGTCGAAGGCGCGGTGGAGCTCGAGCTCGGTGGTTGCGCCGAGGGGACGCCTGGACCGGGCGACGGACTGCGCCTGCGCATCCAGTTGCCGGACGGGAGGGTGCAGGAGGAGGCGGTCGCGCTCGGTGGCGGAGCCGGTTGGGTCGAGCGCCGGGTCGCGCTCGCCGCTCCGGATCCGGCCGGCCGGGAGAAAGCCGGGGGCAAGGTACGCTTCGAGCTCTCTGCCGAGCGGGCCCAGGGCGGGCGGGTCTTTGTGGACACTTTCGCGCTGCGCAGCGAGCGGCCGGCGGCGCCGGCTCCCGTCGCGCGGCGCGTGCTGCTCCTCTCCCTGGACGCTTTCCGTGAGGATGCCATCGGAGCGCTGGGTGGAGGCGCCCGGACGCCGGTGCTGGACCGCCTGCTCGGCGGAGCGGAGCGCTTCACGCCGCACTGGGCGCAAGAGATCTCGACCAAGACCTCGCACGCTTCGATGCTGACCGGCCTCCCGGTCGCCGTTCACGGCGTGGACCGAGAGGAGCGCCCGCTTCCGGCCGGCGTCGCGACCCTCGCCGAGCGCCTCGCGGCGGGCGGCGCCTCGACCGCCGCCTTCCTGCAGACGGCGCCGTTTTTCGCCGAGAAATTCGCCTTGAACCAGGGGTTCGTGACCTACCGGCTGAAGGCCTGGACGGTCGAGCAGGAGCTCCGGCTGGCGGCGGACTGGGCGAGCGCGCACCGGGAGAAGGCCTCGTTCCTCTTCGTCCACCTCTACGGCGCGCACTCGGATTTCGGCATCCTCCCCTACGAGGCGGAGGGCGTCACGCGCGCGGACGTTGCGGAGAGGTTCGGCGTCGCCGGCTACGGCTGCCGCGGCGAGAGCTGCGCCAGCCGGATGCTGCTCGGGATCAACTACGGCGCCGTGCCGCGCATCGACCGGGAAGCGGAGATCGTCCGCTGGCTCTACGACCGCGGCGTGGAGACGCTCGACCGCCAGCTCGGCACCTTCTTCGACGACCTCTCCCGCGCCGGGCTCTGGGACGAGACGCTCGTCATCGTGACCGGCGACCATGGCGAGTCGTTCGACGAGCACGGCTACTTCCTGCACACGACGCCGCACGAGGAGACGCTGCGCGTGCCGCTGCTGGTGAAGTGGCCGGGCGAGTCGCCGCGTGCCGGCGTGACGACGGAGCGCTTCACGACCGCGCTCGACCTCGCGCCGACGATCCTCGCGCACTTCGGGCTGCCGGCCGGCGATCTCCCGGGCCACGATCTCGCGCACGCGGCCGCCCGGGCGGGCCGGCTCATGATCTCGAAGGACGCCGTGCGCCTCGACGACCTGAAACTCGTCTTCGCCACCCCGGAGTTCCCGCGCGCCCTCTACGACCTGGCGGCCGATCCGGGGGAGCGGACGAACCTCCTGCCGGCGCGCGAGGCCGACGCCGCGCGGCTCGCCGAGGTCCATCGCCTGGCCATCGCCGCGGCGGGGCGCAAGGCGGCGATCAGCGGACGGACGGACGCCGAAGCCCAGCCGTTCACGCCGGAAGAGGTCGAGAGGCTGCGGTCGTTGGGCTATCTGTAGCGGTGGCCGCGAGAGCGCCGGCGGTCATCGGTGGTATCGCCGAGTCCCCAGTGCTCGGTCGGGACCCCAGTCGATTGGATTTTCTTTCTGGAGGTTGGGGCCCCCCGCCACTGCGCTATGGGAACTCGGCGATCCCACCGCCGCCCGCCTCTCAGCGCTGGCAAAGCCGGCGGCCGGCGAACTCGTGCTTTTGACTTCAACCCGGAGCTGACGTAGCCTACGTGGCACATCACGAGGGCCCGGGGAGTTTGCGGGCACGGCAACCTGGGGCAGACACCCAAGGTGCTCACCGGCGGAATCTGCCGGGATGCGGTCGCGAAAGCGGCAACGAAGTGTCTGAAGCGAAGACGCCTCGTGATGATGATCACGGGGCGTTTTTGTTTTCCGAGGAGTGCACATGAGTCGACCGACAATTTCAGCGGCGCCCATTCCGGCCGCCCTGGCAGATACCGAGGCGCGCACCGCGGCGCTGCTCGAGGCGCTGGACGAGCGCATCCTCGTCCTCGATGGGGCCACCGGCACGGCGCTCCAGGGCTTCGACCTCGCCGCCGAGGACTTCGGGGGAGCGGCGCTCGAGGGCTGCAACGAAAACCTCTGCATCACCCGGCCGGAGGTCGTGCGCGGCCTCTCGCGCTTCTATCTCGCGGCCGGGGCCGACATCGTCGAGACCAACTCGTTCGGCTCGACGCCGCTGGTGCTCGGCGAGTACGGCCTCGCCGACCAGGCGTTCGAGATCAGCCGGCTGGCGGCTGCGCTGGCGCGCGAGGCCTGCACCGAGTTCGACGAGCCCGGGCGGATCCGCTTCGTCTGCGGCGCGATGGGTCCGACGACGAAGGCGATCTCGGTCACCGGCGGCATCACCTTCGAAGAGCTGGCGGAGAACTTCCGCGTCCAGGCGCTGGGCCTGATGGCCGGCGGCGCCGATTACCTGCTCGTCGAGACCTGCCAGGACACGCGCAACATCAAGGCGGCCCTGATCGGCATCGAGGAGGCGTTCGAGGCTTGCGGCTGGCGGATTCCGGTGGCGGTCTCGGTGACCATCGAGGCGACCGGGACGATGCTCGCCGGACAGGACGCCGAGGCGCTCGCGGTTTCGCTCTTCCACGCCGACCTGCTCTACGTCGGACTCAACTGCGCCACCGGCCCGGCGCTGATGGCCGATCACCTGCGCACACTCTCGACGCTCTGCCGGACGCGCGTCGCCTGCGTGCCGAACGCCGGGCTCCCGGACGAAGACGGCAAGTACCGGGAGGGCCCCGAGGTCTTCCGCGAGGTCTTCGGGCGCTTCCTCCACGAGGGCTGGCTGAACCTCGTCGGCGGCTGCTGCGGCACGACCGACAAGCACGTCGCCGTCCTCGCCGAGGTCGCGCGCGAGCACCGGCCGCGGCCGATCCCGCATCACCAGCGGGCGCTCGTCTCCGGCATCGAAGCGGTCGAGCTCGAAGTCAGCAACCGGCCGCTGCTGGTCGGCGAGCGCACCAACGTCCTCGGCTCACGGGTCTTCAAGGGGATCATCGCCAGCGGCGACTACGAGGGTGCCGCCGAGGTCGGCCGCGCGCAACTTCGAGCCGGAGCGCAGGTGCTCGACGTCTGCCTGCAGGATCCCGATCGCGACGAGCTCGTGGACGTCGAGCGTCTCCTCGAGAAACTCGTGCGGGTCGTCAAGGCGCCGCTGATGATCGACTCGACGGACGCCCGGGTCATGGAGCGCGCGCTCACCTGGTGCCAGGGCAAGTCGATCCTGAACTCCATCAACCTCGAGGACGGGCTCGCCCGCTTCGAGAAGGTCGTGCCGCTCGGCCGGCGCTTCGGCGCGGCGTTCGTCGTCGGGCTCATCGACGAGACCGGGATGGCGGTCACCGTGGAGAGGAAGCTCGAAGTGGCGCGGCGGAGCTACCGCATTCTCACTGAGGAGATGGGCGTCGCGCCCGAGGACATCTGGTGGGATCCGCTGGTCTTTCCCTGCGGCACCGGCGACGAGGCCTACCTCGGCAGCGCCGCGGCGACGATCGCGGGCGTGCGGGCGGTGAAGGCGGAGTTCCCGCTCACCAAGACGATCCTCGGCATCTCGAACGTCAGCTTCGGCCTGCCGCCTTCAGGAAGAGAGGTGCTGAACTCGGTCTTCCTCTATCGTGCGACGCTCGCCGGTCTCGACGCCGCGATCGTCAACACCGAGCGCCTCGCCCGCTTCGCCGAGATCCCCGACGACGACCGGCGGCTCGCCGAGGCGCTGATCGATCTCGAGCTCGGTGACAAGACGGCCGGCGAGGCGGCGGTCGCCGCCTTCACCGCCCACTTCCGCGAACGCAGCGGCCAGAAGGGCAACGCCAGCGCCGAGAGCCGCGCCGCCCTGCCGCTCGCGGAGCGTCTGGCGCGCGCCATCGTCGAGGGCAGCAAGATCGGTCTCGAGGCCGACCTGCAGACGGCCCTCGGCGAGGAGCGCTACAGCGATCCGCTCTCGATCATCAACGGGCCGCTGATGGCCGGGATGAGCGAGGTCGGGCGCCTCTTCAACGACAACAAGCTGATCGTCGCCGAGGTGCTGCAGTCGGCCGAGGTGATGAAGGCGGCGGTCAACTTCCTCGAGCCGCACATGGAGAAGACGGAGTCTTCCTCGCGCGGCAAGGTGCTGCTCGCGACGGTGAAGGGCGACGTACACGACATCGGCAAGAACCTGGTGGACATCGTGCTGTCGAACAACGGCTTCCAGGTGGTCAATCTCGGTATCAAAGTGCCTTCGGAGCAGCTGATCCAGGCGGTCGAGCAGCACCGGCCGGACGTCATCGGTCTCTCGGGGCTGCTGGTGAAGAGCGCGCAGCAGATGGTGGTGACGGCCGGGGATCTCTCGGCAGTCGGCATCGACACGCCGCTTCTCGTCGGCGGCGCGGCGCTCACGCGGCGCTTCACCCACAGGAAGATCGCCGCGGCCTACGGCGGCGTCTGCACCTACGCCAAGGATGCGATGCACGGGCTGAAGCTGGTCGAGCGGCTGATGGATCCGGCGACGCGCCCGGCGCTCGAGCAGGAGATCGGCGCCCTGCTGGAGCAGGACAGCGTCGATTCGCCCGTCGCCTCCGGAGCGCCGGTCGAGGAGAGCGCGGCGCCGAGGAAGTCGGCCGTGCGCCGCGACCTCCCGGCGCCGCCGCCCCCCGACCTCGAGCGCCACGCGGTGACGCTCGACCTCGACGCGGTCTGGGGAGAGCTCAATCCGCAGATGCTCTACGGCAAGCATCTCGGCATGCGCGGCGTGGTGCGGAAGCTCGCGGAGGAGGGCGATCCGAAGTTCCGCAAGCTCGAGGCGGTGGTCGACGAGCTGAAGGCGGTCGCGCGCCAGGGCGGCATGCAGGCGAAGGCGGTCTGGCAGTTCTTCCCGGCGCGCTCCGAGGGCAACCGGTTGACGCTGGTCGATCCGAAGACCGGCGAAGTTGCCGCCTCCTGGGAGCTGCCACGCCAGGAGGGCAGCGATGGCCTGGCGATCTCGGACTACGTCCTCGACTCGGATCACGTGGCGCTCTTCGTCACCACCGCCGGCGCCGGGGTGCGCGAGCAGGTGGAGAGATACAAGCAGGCCGGCGATTATCTGAAGAGCCACACCTTCGCGGCGCTGGCGCTCGAGACCGCCGAGGCCGCGGCCGAGTGGCTGCACCGGAAGCTCCGCACCGATTGGGGCTTCCCCGACCCGCCGGAGACGACGCCGCAGGACCGCTTTCAGGCGCGCTACCGCGGCAAGCGCTACAGCTTCGGCTACCCCGCCTGCCCCGACCTCTCCGGCCAGCAGCAGCTCTTCCGGGCCCTGCGCCCCGAAGAGATCGGCGTCGAGCTCACCGAGGGCGACATGATGGACCCGGAAGCGAGCGTCTCCGCCCTCGTCTTCCACCACCCCGACGCGCGCTACTTCGGCGTCTGAGGGGCGGACGTCTCCCCATCGCCAGGGACACTTGACGCTGGGTGATACTGTATCTAGTATTGCTGCCGCATGAGCCGGGTGGAGAAGCTGCTGGGGAAGATGCGGCGGAATCCGCGCGACTGGAGGATCGAAGACCTGGTCCAGGTTGCCGCCCGACAGTGCCTCCAGGTGCGGAATGACGGCGGGAGCCACTTCATCTTCTCCGCCCCCGGCGTGAACCTGCACCTTTCGATTCCGTCGCGGCGACCGATCAAGCCGATCTACATCGAGCGCTTCCTGGCGCTGATCGATCGAGCGATCTCTGCAAAGCAGGAGCTCCCATGACCATCGAGAAGATCCCCCGCGTTCGCCAGCCCAGCTCATTCGAGAGCTACCGCTTCGAGATTCGTTCTCTTTCTCCAGCCGAAGGCGGCGGATTCCTGATCTCCTTTCCCGATCTGCCGGGCTGCATCTCGGACGGAGAGACGATCCCCGAGGCCTTGAGGCACGGCAAGGAGGCGTTTGTGTCGTGGGTGTCGGCGCGCCTTCACGACAGGCTTCCGGTCCCGGAACCTTCCCGGAACGAGGAGCGTAGGCTCGAGGCGTATTCAGGTCGGTTCGTGCAGAGGATCCCGCGCTCCCTGCATGCGGAGCTTGCGGCCAGGGCGGAAGCCGAAGGTGTCTCCCTGAACTCTCTCGTGCTGGCGCTCATCGCCAACGGCCTTGGACGCCTCCGGAATGTGAATCTGGACCGAGACGAGGTGGCGATCGTCGCCGAGCCGACCGCCGCCTACCGAACCGCCAAACGCGCCCGCGCAAGCGCTGCCCGAAGATCCAAGCAGACCTGAGTCGAGCCTGCCGCGCGAGGAGTCGACAACTACGAACTGCCCCGACCTCTCCGGGCAGCAGAAGCTCTTCGCCGCCCTGCGTCCATAGGAGATCGGCGTCGAGCTCACCAAAGGCGACAGGATGGACCCCGATGCCAGCGTCTCCGCCCTCGCCTTCCACCACCCCGACGCGCGCTATTTCGGGGTCTGACGGGGAGAATCCACGGGGCGTCGAGCGCTTCGAGCGCCGGCCGCCGGTGTATCCTCCCGGCATGGTCTACCGAAAGCCGGCGCGCGCGCTGGCACCGCCGAACGAAGGCCCTTTTCAGCGGGTGTACCGACCATGAGGAGACTGCTCGTCGTCACGGCCCTGTTGGAGAGTGGCACCGGTGTGGGGCTGCTGGTCGTTCCGACGCCGCTCGTCCAGCTCCTCCTCGGGGCGGCGCTCGACGGGCCCGGGGGGCTGCTCCTGGCGCGCTTCGCCGGGGCGGCGCTGGTGACCCTCGGTCTCGCCTGCTTCTTGGCGCGCGACGACGACAGGAGTCCGGCCGCGCGCGGTCTGGTGGTCGCCCTGACGTTCTACAACGTGGCCGCCGCCGGGGTGCTCCTCTACGCCGGCCTCGGTCTCCACCTCTCCGCTATAGGCCTCTGGCCCGCCACCGCCTTGCACGTCGCGATGGCCATCTGGTGCGTCGCGCGCCTGCGGTGAGGTGCGCGCGCAACTTCGGGGTGTGCGAGGGACGGACTAGGCGGGCCCGACGACCGGGCGCTCGGTGAGAGCTCAGGGCGCCAGCAGGTGGAAGAGCGGAGAGGCGCCGGCGCGGCGGTCGAACGTGACCGTCGCCTCCGCCCCGGCCTCGCGCCCGGTAGCTCCGATGACGTAGTCGGCGAAGTCCGCCGGCCCCTCCTCGAAGGCGTTGAGGGCTTGCCAGGCGAGCTCCGACCGCTCGATGGAGAGGTCATCGGCCGCGAGGAGGCCGCGCACCAGGGCTGCGATCTGGATTCGGGAATACCGATAGCCGCGCTCGAGCACCCAGACGAGCTCGCAGAGCACGACGAGCGTCACGAAACCGGGCGTCTCGACAGTGCAGGAGGTTTCGACGACTCGGGTGGCCGCACGCGTCTGGCGCGGGTCGTCGCGCACCAGGTAGCGCACCAGCACGTTCGTGTCGAGGGCGATCACCCGGCCCCGTCCAGCGCACCCGCGATCGCGGCGGCATCGATCTCGGCCAGCGAAAGCGGTCGCGGGGGCTTGGGCAGCAGGCCCTTGAGGTCGCGCAGCGATCCCCCGACGCGAATCACTTCCAGCCTGTCGTCTCCCGTGACGATGACCTCGAGGCGCGAACCGGCGCGCAGCCCCAGCCGCCTGCGGGCCGCTGCCGGCAAGGTGACCTGGCCCTTCGAGCTGACTGTGATCGTCATAGGTTCTCCTTCAACGCCTTACTTCTTCGCCTTACATTCTACAGCGAAACGCACGCGTGGGTGGATTGCGACGCCAGGCAAGGACTGCCGCGGCAGATTTTGACTTTGGGTGAAATCTGTCGCAGGCCTTTCCTATCCAAGAGGTCGTCCGGAGAGGCGCATCGACCCGGATTCCCCTCGGAGTGGCGGGTTGATGCGGCACACCGCAAGGCGGGGTGCGGGGCCTCTGGGGCTACCCATTGGAGCGGCCTTCCAGAGGGGAGGGGATGCTAGGTTTTGCCCGCTTCCGAGAGCGAGGATCTGGCGATGAGCGACGGCAAGACCGGCGAATCCGTACCCGACCTTGAGCTGAGCGAGACCCAGCGCGCGGCGATTGCCCGGCTGGCGAAGGACGAGGTGGTGATCAAGCCGCCGTTGAAGCTGGCGCGCGGCGCTCACCTGGTCAACGACGACATCGAGCGTTCGGCGGCTGCCGACGACCCGGAGGTCTTCTGGGCGGAGCGCTCGGAGCTCATCGAGTGGATCGAGCCGTTCCACACCGTGCGCCGCTTCGAGCCGCCGCATCATGAGTGGTTCCTCGGCGGCAAGCTGAACGCCACCGCCAACTGCATCGACCGTCACGTCCACTCCGACCGGCGCAACAAGGCGGCGCTCATCTGGGTCGGCGAGGACGGCGAAGAGGTCACCTACACCTACAACCGCCTCTACCGCGAGGTGAACCGCTTCGCCAACGCCCTGCGGCGCCTCGGTGTGATCAAGGGCGACCGGGTCATCATCTACATGCCGCTCGTTCCCGAAGGGATCGTCACCATGCTCGCCTGCGCGCGCATCGGCGCCATCCATTCGGTGGTCTTCGCCGGCATGGGCACCCAGGCGTTGCGCTCGCGCATCGTCGATTCGGGCGCCAAGGTCATCGTCGCGACCGACTACACCTTCAGGCGCGGCAAGAAGATCTCGTTGAAGCCCACGGTGGACGAGGCGGTGCGCGACCTCACCTTCGTCGAGCACGTCGTCGTCCATCGCCGCGGCTCGCGGCCGGGCGACGCGCCCTTCTCCTTCGAGAGCTCGCGCGAGGTCGACTTCTACGACATCCAGCAGGCGCGCGAGATTCACTGTCACGCCGAGCCGATGGACTCGGAAGATCCCCTCTTCATCCTCTACACCTCCGGAACCACGGGCCAGCCGAAGGGAGTCGTCCACACCACCGGCGGCTACATGGTCGGCGTCACCTATCTGTCGCGCGCCTTCTACCAGATCGGCGAGCGCGACATCTACTGGAGCACCTCGGACATCGGCTGGATCGTCGGCCACTCGTTCATCGTCTACGGCCCGCTCTCGGTCGGCGCAACGGTCTTCTGCCGCGAGGGTGTGCCCGACTATCCGACGCCCGAAGTGACCTGGGAGCTGGTCGAACGCTTCGGCGTCAACCTGATGTTCACCGCGCCGACGGCGCTGCGCATGTGGATGAGCCACGGCGAGGAGGCGCCGAAGAAGTACGACCTCTCGCGCCTGCGGCTTCTCGCCTGTGCCGGCGAGCCGCTCAACCCGGAGGCGCATCTGTGGGCGCAGACGCATCTCGTCGGGCAGGGTGGCGGCATGGTGGTCGACAACTGGTGGCAGACCGAGATCGCCGGCCCGGTGCTGGGGACGCTGCCGACTTTCGAGGCGCGGCCGAGCAAGGTCGGCAAGCCCCTGCCCGGCGCCGTGGTCGACGTCGTGGACCGGTTCGGCAACTCGATGCCGGACGGGCAGGGCGGCCTCCTCGTGCTGCGCGAGCCGCTGCCCTACATGCTGCGCACGGTGTGGGGCGACGACGAGCGCTATCAGCAGTACTGGCGCCAGGTGCCGGGCTGCTACGCCGCGGGCGACATCGCGGTGCGCGACCGCGACGGCTACTTCGCGGTGCTCGGCCGGGCCGACGACGTGATGAACGTCGCCGGGCATCGCATCGGCACCGCCGAGGTCGAGAGCTCGCTGCTGCGCCACCCGTCGGTCGCCGAGAGCGCCGTGGTCGGCCTCCCGGACGACGTCAAGGGCGAGCGCATCAAGGCGTTCGTCGTGCTGAAGCCGGGCGAGCTCGCCGGGCCGGGCCTCATCGGCAGCTTGAAGGACCACGTCCGCCAGGACCTCGGCCCGATCGCGCAGCCCTCGGACATCGAGATCCGGACCTCGCTCCCCAAGACCCGCTCGGGCAAGATCGTGCGCCGCTTCCTCAAGGCGCAGGAGCTCGGCGAAGACCCCGGAGACCTCTCGACCCTCGCCGACTGAGGGCACCGTCAGCGTCCGGCGCCCGCAGGAGCGCCCGTATGACCGTCGTCATGCGAAGGGGGGCGCGGTACTGCTAGCTTTCAGGCATTCCCGAGAGGAGTGCCTCTTGACCCACCGACCGCGCGGTTCCCGTCGCCGTTGGATCCTTCCCCTGGTGTGGACCGGCTTGGGTGTCGCGGCGGTGGCCGCGGTGACCGCGGTGACCGCAGTCACCGCGCTCATCCCGATGACCCAGGCCGACTTTCATCTGCCGGGTACCCAGATCGGCGACGTGCCGAAGGGAGTCCTCGGCACCTCGGACGAGTGTCGGACCTGCCACGGTGACTTCGACGTCGAAGACGAACCGTGGGCGACCTGGGCCGGGAGCCTGATGGGGCTCGCCGGGCGCGACCCGCTCTTCTTCGCGCAGATGACCACCGCCAACCAGGATGTCGCCAACGTCGGCACCTTCTGCCTGCGCTGCCACGTGCCAATGTCCTATGTCACCGGCCATGCGAGCGATCCGACCGGCGGGAGTCTCGACGAGGTGGACCGCGACGGTGTCACTTGCCACTTCTGCCACAGTCAGGTCGACCCCGTCTATGTGGCGGGGCAGAGCCCGGCCGAAGACGCCGCAATCCTCGCCGCTCTGGCCGAGGTGCCGACGAGCTACGGCAACGCGATGTTCGTGCTCGACCCGCAAGGGGTGCGGCGCGGCCCCTACTCCGACACGGACGCGATACACGAGACGATCGACT
Organism: Thermoanaerobaculia bacterium; assembly: GCA_018057705.1. Taxonomy (NCBI): domain Bacteria; kingdom Pseudomonadati; phylum Acidobacteriota; class Thermoanaerobaculia; species Thermoanaerobaculia bacterium. The sequence continues at coordinate 11,581 of JAGPDF010000023.1, forward strand.
CGCCGTTCCACCGGTCGGGCGACATGTGCGGCACCTGCCACGACGTCGGCAACGTCGCGGTCTCGAAGCTTCCTAACGGCACCTACCGCTACAACCTCCTCGACCAGCCGACGCCGGACGCGAATCCGTGGATGCAGTTTCCGCTCGAGCGCACCTACACCGAGTGGAAGCTCTCCGAGTTCGCGGCGACCGGCGTCGACCTCGGCGGGCGCTTCGGCGGCACCGGCGGACCGGTGGTCGAAACCTGCCAGGACTGTCACATGCCGAAGACGACGGCGAAGGGCTGCTTCTTCGGCCGCGAGCGCACCGACCTCGCCCGCCACGAGTTCGCGGGTGCTGCGGCGCCGGTGCTCGATCTCATCCTCGAACACCAGGCCGACAACCCGATCGTCGATCCGGCGCTCATCCAGGCCGCGCGGGCGCGGTCGGTGTCGATGCTGCGGCGCTCGGCGACGCTCGATCTCGTGCAGGACGGCGCCGAGCTCGTCGTGCGGGTGACCAACCAGTCGGGCCACAAGCTGCCGACGGGGCATATCGAGGGCCGGCGGGTCTGGATCCACGTGCGCTTCTTCGACGCCGCCGGCGCGGTGGCCGGCGAACACGGGCACTACGACTCGGCCGAGGCGCACCTCGACGAGGCGTCGACGACCGTCTTCGAGATGCACGTCGGACTGAGCGACGACGCGGCCGGAGATACCGGATTCCCGCCCGGCATCACCACCCACATGGCGCTCGCCGACACCATCATCAAGGACAATCGCATTCCACCTCGCGGCTTCAGCAACGCCGCCTTCGAGGCCGGCGGCGCGCCGCCGGTGGGGGCGGTCTATGCCGACGGCCAGTATTGGAGCGACAGCCGCTTCGCGGTGCCGGCCGCCGCGGTGCGTGCCGAGGCCGAGATCTACTACCAGAACACGCCTCGGCACTACATCGAGGCGCTGCGCGACGGCAATGTCACCGATGACTGGGGGCAAACGCTCCACGATCTCTGGACCGCCACTGGCCGCGGCGCGCCGATCGAGATCGCCCGGCGGGCGATCCCGCTCGGCGTCGAGGCCATCTTCGCGGACGGCTTCGAGTCCGGCTACACGACGGCCTGGTCGACGACCGCACCTTAGAGCGCCCGAAATCAGGGCGACGCAGGCGTCGCCTCGGCTGTGCGGCTGCGTACCGCCTCAGGCAGGCTGGGTGGACTCGGATCGCAGCGCTGCGAGGACTTCGTCGACGCCGTAGTCGCGCTCTCCCGGCGGCAGAAAGAGGCGCAGTGAGTCGAGATCGTCTCCGGCGGTGAGGAGCGGCGGCTCGGGTGCGCCATGGATCTGCGGCTCGGCGAGCGACACATTGGCGAGCAGGCTGTTGCATAGGCACTTCCGCCCCACCGTCTGCGCCGCTTCGCCGCCCTTGGCGACGAACGCCTCGACCGGCTCGGCAGCGCAGCGATAGCCGATGCCGCCGTCCTCGCGGCGGTAGGAGCTCCTCAGAAAGCCGAGGTTGCAGACGCGCTCGCGCTGCTCGTAGACCGCCTCTTCCGAGAGCGTGCCGGGAAGATCCACGACCTTGAACGGGAAGCCGGTCGGGGAGGCGCGCGGATCGGTGCGGACCCCGGAGAATCCCTCTTCGACCCGGGCGATCACCGCCCGGCGCAGCGCCGGATCGAGCCCCGACTCGCGGGTGAAGGCGAAGGCGGTGCCGACCTGGATACCGTGGGCGCCGAGGCGTCGGGCTTCGGCGAGCGCGCCCGGTCGGCCGCGGCTGCCGGCGAGCCAGAAGGGCTTGCCGAGCTCGCGGAGCTTCGCGAGATCGACTTCGTCGCGCGGCCCGTAGAGCGGCTGGCCGAGGGCGTCGAAGCGCGCCGCGCCGCGCGGCGGCGCGTTGTGGCCGCCGGCGGCCGGCGCTTCGACGATGAATCCGGTGATGGAGCCAGCGGGTCCGGTGGCGCGCTTGAGCAGGATCTGCGCCAGCGAGGCCGAGGAGATGATCGGCAAGAAGAAGGGTTGCGCGAGCGCCGGCGACACTCCCGCAGAACCCAGGCCGAGCGCCGCCGGATCGAAGGCGATCCGGAGGTCGGCGGTCTCGTCGCTGGCGGTGTCTCCCGTCAGCGGCACCGAGAGCGACGCTGGCCGGTGCCCGGAGAGCGCCTCTAGGGCAGCGGGAATCTCGATCGGAATGCCGGCGCCCATGAGGACGTAGCCGACGCCGGCGAGCATCGCACCGTAGAGCGTCGGCAGAGTCGGCAGGACGATCTTCTGCAGCAGGTTGATGCCCACGGTGCCGTCGTGACCCTCGCGCGCGAGGTCGACCTCGATGAAGCTCGCGAGAACGTTGAGGCCCAGGAGCTCGCGGCCGGGTTGCAGAGTGTGGCGAGCGACCTCGGCGAAGCGCGCGCCGGGGGCGATGCCGCCCGCCACGAAGTAGCGTTTCAGTACCCGGTCGACGAGCTCCCGATACGGAAAGCGGGCCATGGAGCGGCGCAGATCGCCGCTCTTGTCGCCGAGCTGCAGGCGGCGGGCGAGCTGCACGTCGAGCGCCGTGCCCGAGACCACACCGAGCCCCCCGGCGGCGGCCACGGCGCGTGCCAGACGCCATCCCGAGACGCCGACCCCCATCCCGCCCTGAATCACTTCCGGATGCTTCGCCTCGTGCATGAGAGCTCCTCGCGCCGAGATATTACAGCAAGCAGACGATCGGTGATGGCAGAGAAACATCGAGGCGCCGGCCCGGAAGGAGAGGCCGGTGGTTTTCCCTCGACTTGGAGTCGGGCCGGGGACTATGCTGGCGCCACTTTCGAGGGATGGACGAATGGCCTTGAGGCTGACCTGCCCGAATTGCGGCTCGCGCCCGCATACCGAATTCTGGTTCGGTGGCGAGGTCGAAGCTCGGGCGGAGGAGCCGCAGGTGGAGTCCGGCGGCGGGAGGAGCGCCGCCGCCCTCGAGGCCGACTTCGCGCACGTCTGGCTGCGCAGGAATAGCTGCGGCATCCAGCGCGAGCGGTGGTTTCATCACGCCGGCTGCCGGCGTTGGCACACGGCGGTCCGCGACACGCTCACCAACGAAGTTCATGACCGTCGCTGACGACCGTTCGGCCGGCGGTCGCCCGCACTCGGGGCGATTCGAATTCGAGGGCCGCGAGGTCGTGGCGGCGGCGGCGGACACGGTCGCCTCGGCGCTCTATCGCGCCGGCCTCCGCACCTTCTCGCGGTCGTTCAAGTACCACCGCAAGCGCGGTCTCTACTGCCTCACCGGCGACTGCCCGAACTGCCTGATGACCGTGGACGGCGAGCCCGCGGTACGCACCTGCACCGCGCCGGCGGCGGGCGTTCGCGCGGTGCAGCGGGGGAGCGGCTGGCCGACCGCCGGGCACGATGCACTGTCGATCCTCTGGCGCCTTCGGGCCCTCCTGCCGGTGGGCTTCTACTACAAGTCGATGATCCGGCCGCGCTGGCTCTGGCCCCTGGCGGAACGTGTCATCCGCCGGATCGCCGGGCTCGGTCCGGTCACCCGGGGCCTCTCGGTCGCAAGCCGCGAGCGTCTCTACCATCATCCCGATCTGCTCGTCGTCGGCGGCGGCCTCGCCGGCCTCGCCGCGGCTTGCGCCGCGGCGGAGCGCGGCGAGCGGGTGGTGCTCGCCGACGAGGGTGCGATCGGCGAGGGATTGGTCGCAGGCCCGCTGCGCGCCCGCGTCGACGCCTTGCGCGCGCGCCTCGGGCAGCTTTCCGCCGGCGGCGCGATCACCGTGCTGGAGCGCGCGACAGCGGTCGGTCTCTATCCCGGCCCCCTGGTGCCGATCGCGGGAAAGGACTTGCTGCATCTCGTTCATCCCGGGCACATCGTCGTCGCGACGGGCGCTGTCGAGCGCCATGCGGTCTTTCCCGGCAGCGACCTGCCCGGGGTCTTCCTGGCGCGCGGCGCGGCCCGGCTCGCCGGAGTCCACGGACTGTCGCCGGGCCGGCGGATCGTTCTGGTCGCGACGCACGCCGAGGGCATGGACCACTTCGATACCCTGCGCGCCCACGCCGCCCGTGAGTCCGCTAGAGATTCCGCCAAGGATTCCGACTGCACGGTAGTCGCCGTGGTCGCCCCAAGAGCGCTCGCGGCGCGGGTGCCCGTCGGCGTCGAGGTCCTGCACGACGGAGCGGTCGTCGCCGCCCTGGGCAGGGGTGCCGTGCGTGCCGTCGTGGTCGAAACCGCCGCCGGCCGGCGGACGATCGCTTGCGATGCGGTGGTCCTCGCCCTCGGCTTCGAGCCCAGAAACGGCCTGTTGCGGCAGGCGCTCGGCGAATCCGTGCAGGGCGCAGGAGATGCGGTGCTCCCGGGATGCACACCGGCCGAGGCGGAGGCCTCCGGAGTCCGGGCGGCCTCGCCCGACGCGACGATCGCCGTCGCGCTTCCCGCGGGCGAGCGCCCGCTTCCCGCTGTCGCGGCTCGAGGGTTCGTCTGCCTCTGCGAAGACGTCGAGGCCGGCGAGCTCGCAGAGGCCTTCCGCGAGGGCTTCCGCTCCACCGAGCTCCTCAAGCGCTATACGACGATGACCATGGGCGCCTGCCAGGGGGCGCTCTGCCAGTCACACCTGCGAGCTTTCGTCTGCTCCCGGTCGCAGGGGGTGACTGGAGCGATCGGAGCGATCGGAGCGAGCGGCGCTGCCGATGTGAGCCGGCCCACCGTCGCCCGTCCGCCGACGCGTCCGGTGCGGCTCGAGGATCTGGCGGCAGGGGTGCGCGTGCCGCTCGAGTACCACACGGCTCTGCACTCCCGGCACCGCGCTTTGGGCGCCGTCATGGAGTGGACGGGCACTTGGAAGCGACCGTCGAACTACGGCGACGTGCTCGGCGAGTACCGGGCGGTGCGCGAGAACGTGAGCCTCATGGACGTCTCGACGCTCGGCAAGTACCACGTCGCCGGACCGGATGCCGCGCGCTTCCTCGAGCGGCTCTACCCCTGCCACGTCGCCGATCTCGCGCCGGGTCGCAGCCGCTACACGCTGCTGCTCAACGAGGCCGGCTACATCTTCGACGACGGCCTGGTCTGCGCACTCGGCGACGGCAGCTACTATGCGACCTTCACCTCGTCGGGCGCCGACGCCGCGGAGTCGTGGCTGCGCGAGTGGGCCGAAGCCTGGGGGCTCCGGGTCCATATCGTCAATCAGACCTGGTCACGCAGCGCCATCCACGTGGCCGGTCCGCGCACCCGCGACCTGCTCGCGAAGCTCACCCCGGATGCGGTCGACAGCGCCGCGATCCCCTACGGCGGCGTGCGCGAGCTCGAGGTCGCCGGAGTGCGCTGCCGCGCCCTCCGCGTCGGCTTCGTCGGCGAGCTCTCGATCGAGTTCCATCATCCGACGCGGCGCAGTCCGGAGCTCTGGGACGCGCTCTCATCTGCCGGCGCGGACTTGGGACTCCGGCCGCACGGTCTCGACGCGCTGAAGCTCCTGCGTCTCGAGAAGGGGCATTTCATCGTCGGTCTCGACACCGACTTCGACAGCACGCCGGCCAAGGTCGGCGCCTCCTGGGCGGTCAAGATGGAGAAGCCCGAGTTCGTCGGCCGCACCGCGCTCGAGCGCCTCGGGCGGATTCCACGCGAGCGCTCGCTCCTGCCGATGCTCTTCGAGGGCGAGCGCGCGCCGGAGGAGGGGGCGCAGCTCTTCGTCGGCGGTGCGCATGTCGGCCACCTCACTTCGTCGCGCTTCTCGCCGATCCTCGGCAAGGGCGTGGCGCTCGGGTGGGTGCGCCATCCGGAGGGCTCCGCGCCGCTGGCGATTACGGCGCGCGACACCCGCGGCGAGCTCCAGGGGCTGGTGACACGGGCGCCGTTCTACGACCCGCACGGGGAGCGCCTGCGTGCTTGAGATCGGCCGCTTCCACGCCGCGATCGTCGAGTGCCACGCCGGCGCGGCGGCGCTCGACGCGCTGAGGATCCCGGCGGATGTGCATGCCTGCCGGGTGGCGCCGGACGAGCTGCTGCTGCTCGCGGCACCGGCGAGGGCGGCAGAGCTCTTGCAGCGGGCCTCGGCGCACCTCGCGGTCGTCGAGCCCGGCGCGCTGGTCGCCGACCAGAGCGACGGCTGGACGATCTTCAGCCTGGCGGGCGACGGCGGGATGAGTGCGCTCGCGCAGCTGGCGCAGTTTCCGATCCGGGAACGCCGTCCGGCGTTCCTCCAGGGAGCGGTCGCCGGCGGTGCCGCGAAGCTCCTTCTCCTGCCGGGTGTCGTTCACATCCTGGTGCCGTTCGCGCTCCGGGACCATGTCGAAGGCCGGCTGCGCGACGTCTGTGCCGCGCGGCCGTTCCGTCTGGCGACGAGCGAGTCGCCGTTCGCGCCGATCTTCGAGGTCGCCGCCGGGAGTCCGACGGGGCCATCCTCCGGATTTCCCACCTGAGAGCGCCGGCCATGTCCCCCTCGGCGCCCGCCATCTACCTTCCCGAGCACGAGCTCGCAGCGGCCTACGACGTCGTCGTCATCGGCGGCGGCGGCCACGGTCTGGCGACCGCCTACTATCTGGCGCGCGACCACGGCGTGCGCCGGGTCGCCGTCCTCGAGCGCGCCTACATCGGCTCGGGCGGCACGGGAAGAAACACCACCGTGCTGCGCGCCAACTACAAGACGCCGGAGACGATCCGCTTCTACCAGGCGAGCTTCGATCTCTATCGGACGCTCGCCGAGGAGCTCGACTTCAATCTTCTGCGCTCGGAGCGCGGGCTACTGTGGCTCGCGCACTCCGAGGCGCAGGTGAACAGCCAGCGGGAGCGTGCCCTCCAGAACCAGGTCTACGGCGTCGACACCGTCTATCTGGGCGCCGCCGAGGTCGCAGAAGCCTGCCGGGAGCTCGACATGACCTGCGGCGGCACGCGGCCGATTCTCGGCGCGGCCTACCATCCGCCGGGCTCGATCATCCGCCACGACGGCGTCGTCTGGGGCTATGCCGCGGCGGCCGAGCGCCTCGGGGTGCAGGTGCATCAGGGGGTCGAGGTCACCGGCCTCGCGCTGGCGAACGGCCGCTGCACGGGCGTGCGCACGAACCGTGGCGAGATCGCGGCGGGCGCCGTTCTCTGCGCGGTGGGTGGCTACGTCACCCGCATCGCCGACATGGCGGGACTCGCTCTCCCGATCGTCACCCATCCGCTGCAGGCGTTCGTGACCCAGTCGTACAAGCCGGTCCTCGACCGGATCGTCGCCTCCGCCGACCTCCACATCTACGTCTCGCAGAGCGCCCGCGGCGAGCTCCTCGTCGGCGCCGAAATCGATCCGTACACGAGCTATTCGACGCGTTCGACGTTCCCGTTCATCTCCTCCTGCGCTGCGCGGGCGATCGATCTCTTCCCGTTCATGGCGAAGCTCCGGCTGCTGCGCCAGTGGTCGGGGGTCTGCGATATGACGCCGGACTATTCGCCGCTTCTGGGCACGACGCCGGTCGAGCGGTTCTTTCTCTCTTCGGGCTGGGGGACCTGGGGCTTCAAGGCGATCCCGGTGTCGGGCAAGAACATGGCGGCGCTGATCGCGACCGGCCGTGTGCCGGAGGTCATCGCGCCGTTCGCCCTCGACCGCTTCCGGCGGGATCGGGCGGTGCCCGAGAGGGCCTCTGCCGGTACCCATTGAGCGGCATCCATTGACCGTATCGGGCGGATCGACTGCGCCAGGGGGGAGAGAACCGATGTCCACCGGCAAGGTCTCGACACCGATCTGGTCGTCGCGGATCGCCACCTACCTCGCGACGATCGGTGCCGCCGTCGGCCTGGGCAGCATCTGGAGACTTCCCTATCTCGTCGGGACGAGCGGTGGCAGCGCCTTCATCTTCGTCTTCGTGCTCGCCTGTCTGGGGATCGCGACGCCGCTGCTGGTCGCCGAGTTTGCCCTCGGCCGGCGCGCGCGCCAGAGCCCGCCGGATGCCGCCGGCGCGGTAGCCTCAGAGTCCGGGCTCTCCCGGCGCTGGAATGCGATCGGCGTGCTCGGTACGATCGCCGCATTCACGATCATCTCGTACTACACGGTGATCGCCGGCTGGGTGCTCGCCTATACCTTCAAAGTCGCGACGGGCGCTCTCGCGGGGCTCCACCGGCCCGAGGTCGCGGGGCTCTGGCGTGGATTTCTGGCGAGCCCGCTCGAAGTCGGCGCCTGGCACTTCGCCTTCCTGGCGCTCGTTGCCGTCATTTCGGCGCGCGGGGTGAGCCGGGGCATCGAGAGGGCGAACCGCGTACGGGCGCCCGCGCTGCTGGTGCTGCTGCTCGTCCTCGCGACGTACGCGCTTTCGACCGGCGATCCGCAGGCCGTCCGCGACGGACTCCGTTTCGCCTTCGCGCCCAACTTCGCCGCCCTCACGCCGGAGGTCCTGCTGGCGGCGATCGGACAGGCGTTCTACGCCACCGGTGTCGGCATGGCGATGATGCTCGCCTACGGCTCCTACATGGTGCGCGGCACCTCGCTGGTGCGCCCGGCGCTCTTCATCACCGGCTCGATCCTGCTGGTTTCACTGCTCGCAACGCTGACGATCTTCCCGCTGGTCTTCCGCTACGGCATGGATCCGGCGCAGGGCTCGGAGCTGGTCTTCGATGTCCTGGCGACGGTCTTCGCCGAGATGCCGGGCGGGCGCCTGGTCGGCACGCTCTTCTTCCTGCTGCTCGTCCTCGCCGCACTGACCCCGTCGATCGCCGGCGTCGAGCCGGTGGTCGCCTGGCTCGAGCAGCATCGCGGCGCTTCGCGGCCGCGGGCCGTAGTGCTGACCGCCGCGGCGGCCTGGGTGTTGGGACTGGGGTCGGTGCTGTCGTTCAATCTCTGGTCGGGCTGGCACCCACTCGGCTTCTTTCCGGCCTTCGCCGGCATGACGTTCTTCGATTGCCTCGACTACGTGACCTCGAACATCCTGCTGCCGGTCGGGGCGCTGCTGGTCTGTGCGCTGGTCGGCTGGCGTCTCGATCGCAGGATCGTCGACCAGGAACTCTCCGAGACGACGCCTTTGGCGCGCCGGCTGTGCGTCTGGCTCCTGCGCTACCTCTGTCCGCTGGCCATCGCCGCGGTATTCGTCTCCGCGTTGCTCTGAGCTCAGCCGGGCGCTTCAGCCACGGCGGCAGAAGGCGGCCTCTAGATGACCGGTGGCCCCTTGGTGCCCGGGATCGCGCGGGCGCCGCGCGCCAGCATCTCGCAGCGGCCGACAACTGCAGCCGGCCAGGTTGTCGCTTACGACGCGACCATCGGGACTGGTCCGCAAACGCCGGTCTGCCGGCCGGGGGCGGACGCTCTCTCCGTATGACGGCGGTCATATCGGCAGTTTCCTCAGTCTGATAAACGTGAGAAAACACCCGGCTACCATTCGGCTGCTTCTGGGCCGCGGGATCCGTTCTTCAGGCTCGATTCGAACGGGTTCCTGCCCGCAACGGAGACTCGATGAGCGAACTTCAGCGCTTTGGCGTCGTGCAGGTCGCCGCTCGATCCTTTCTGGCGGTCGCGACGGGGTTGCTCGTCGGCCTGGCGGGTCTCGAACCCGACGGTGCCGCCGCCGTCACTTTCACCGTCACACGGGCGGACGACCAACAGGACAGCGCGCCCGGTGACGGCCTGTGCAGCGCCCTGAACGGTGGCGGGTGTTCGCTGCGCGCCGCCGTTCAGGAAGCCAACGCCCTCTCCGGTGCGGACGGCATCTACCTCCCTCCGGGGACCTACTCGCTCACTCTGGCCGGGGCGGGCGAGGATTTCGCGGCGAGCGGCGACCTCGACATCACCAGCGCGATCACGCTGCTCGGAACAGGCTGGGCCTTCACGTCGGTCGAGATGCAGTCCTTCGGCGACCGCATCTTCGACATTCAGGGATTCTCGGGCCTGGATCTCGGCGACGTGACGCTTTCCGGCGGGTGGGTCGCGGGCGTCGGCGGCGGGATCTACGTTCGCACCGGTGGAGGCCTGGCGATCCGCCGCTCTCGCATCCAATGGTGCGCCGCGCACCACGGGGGCGCCATTGGAACGGTCGGTGGCAGCGTGATGATCGAGGACACCGAGCTCGCTCACGACTATGTGTTCGCGAATCCACCGACCTGGTTCGCGCGTGGTCCGGCGATTGCCGCCGATGAGCAGGCGACCGTCACCGTGCGGCGCTCGAGCGTGCACGACAACCAGTACACCGACTCCGGCTCGGCGGGCGGAATCGACGTCTGGAGCAGCGCGCTCTCGATCGAGAGCTCGTCGGTCGTCGACAACGGGGCACCCACGACCTCCATCAATGGAGCGAGCAGCGATCTGACCATCGTCTCCTCGACGATCGGCCGAATGACGGTCGACGGCTCCGCGCTCCCGGGAGCGAGCCTGTCGCTCGGCTGTTCCGTCGTCGGATACTGCACGTTGACGGGGGGGAACGTCACCTACTCGAGCAACGGGATGAACGTCTTCTTCGATGGCACCGCATGCGTCGGGATCAATGACGTCGACGGCGACTGGAGCCTCTACCCCCTGTGGGCACCTCCAGACAAGTTTCCCGCCCGCGTCCCGAACAGCTATTCCGCCGCCCTCGAGGGTGGCCACCCGTTCGTCTGCGCTCCGGCGGATCAATGGAGCCAGGCGCTGCGGCCGTTCGACAGCGATGGTGATGGCACGCCCGTGCTCGAGGTCGGTGCCGTCGAGGCGATCATCGTGATCTTCCTCGACGGCTTCGAGATCGGCAGCACCGCGTTCTGGTCGGCGACGGTGCCCTGAGGCGCCCCATAGTCGGCGTGCCTCTGGGCCTCTGGGCCTCGGGGTGCCGGGGCCGGAGTTGCGGTTGTGTCGTCGCGATTTTCGCCGTGGGGGAGGCGCCTCCGCTCGACGGGCTCGAGCCTGACGATTGGCTCGGTGGGAGTCGCGGGCGGGGCGGACAGCCGAGAGCGTGCCGGCGAGCGCCTCTCCACTCTCTTCGAGCTCGGTATGACACGTGTCATACGAATCTCTTTCGGGCTCGCATCAGGATGCCGTCGTTTCCACGCTGCAGTCGAGAGAATTGGGACCCGTAGTGCCATCGTGCGTCGCGTCTCCGCGACCCGGTCTCGTTCCTCGTGTGGGCGGAGGGTAGGGAGGGAGATGCGGGGAGGAGAGCAGCGTCCCTCCGGGGACCTGGTCGAAGGGATCTATGCCGCGGCGCTCGAACCGCAACGCTGGCCGGCGGTGCTGCGCGACCTCGCATGCTCGGTCGGCGCCCCGGGGGCGGTCCTTCAGGTGCAGGCGACCGGCTCGGGCGAGGTCCTTTTCGCCGCCACCGGCGGCCTCGACGAGTCGGCGCTCACCGAGTACGCGCGCCATTGGGTGCGCTTCGACCCGCGGGTCGGCGTCGGGTTGAGCCGGCCGGTCGGCGAGATCCTGATCCCCGAGGAGCACCTCGGCGTCGCGGCCTTTCGCCGCACCGCGATCTACAACGACTTCCTGCGTCCGCTCGAGCTCGGTGCCACGCTCGGCGGCATCGTCCACGCTGACCGCGAGATCTTCGTCGCCGCGTCGGCACAGCGCTCACTGCGGCCGCCCGGCTTCCGCGAGAGGGACCGCCGACGCTTTGTCGCGTTGGCGCCGCATCTTGCCCGCGCGGCGCGCATCGGCCACGAGCTCGGCGCGGCGGCAGTGGCCCGGCAGGCGCTCACCGACGCGCTCGACCGGCTGCCGCGGGGCGTTCTGCTCCTCGACGCGCGGCTGGCGGTGAAGTTCGCCAACACCTACGCCGAGGAGGTACTCGCGGCGGGCGACGGCCTGCTTCTCGATCGCGCCGGACTTCAGGCGGCGCATCCCGCCGACTCCGCCGTGCTGCGCGCGCTGGTCGCCGGCGCGGCACACCCGGCCGCGGGCGGTCCGAGAGCCGCGGGCGGCTATCTCGCGGTCCGCCGTCCCTCGCTGCGGCGACCGCTCGAGCTCCTGGTGACGCCTGTGACCCCGGAGCTCGCCACGGTCGCGCCCGGCCGCGCCGTGGCCACGGTCTTCCTGGTCGACCCGGAGCGCCGCCTCGAGCTGCCGCACGAAGCGCTCCGCCAGCTCTACGGCCTCACTCCGGCCGAAGCGCGTCTGGCGAGCCTGCTCGCCGAAGGCGTCGGCCTCCCCGAAGCCGCCGCGCAGCTCGGCATCACCCGCGAGACGGCGAAATCGACGCTGCACAGCATCTTCGCCAAGACCGACACCCGCCGCCAAGCCGAGCTCGTCCGCCGCCTGCTCACCGGTCCGGGAACCTGCACGAGTCTCCGCCCCTCCCCCCGAACGGGGGATGCGATCTGAGCTCGAGCCGGTGCACGATCCTGTGGCCGTTCTCAGAATGCAGGGTTGCAATCTGATCGTTCTACCGATCGCCTCGCGGTCTGCTCAGCGCCAGGCGATCCCTCCGGAGGAGCCCGATGAACGTGAGCCGCCCCGCCGAGACCTCGGCCTCTTCGCACTCCTGGCTGCGACGCCTCCAGGCTCTTCTGTTGGGCGGCCTCGCTTCCTTCGCCTTCGCCGGGCCGACCGACGCGCAAACGGAGGCCTGGCGAGCGAGGTTCAATCGCGGGGTCGATCGTGATGCCTATCTTGGAGACACCGGCGACTACCGGCGCAGCGAGCAGTCGCTCGTGGTCGATCCGGCCGGGAACACCTATGTGGCGGATGCGGCCCATGACGGCGCGGCCTGGAACTTCCTGGTGGCCAAGTACGGGCCGGATGGCGCCGTGCTCTGGTCCGTCTTGATCGACAGCCCCAGCGCGGGTACCCAGCACGACTGGCCAACGGCTCTCGCCCTGGACCCGTTCGGGAACGTCTACGTGACCGGATACTCGTCTGGAAACCCCGGCGGAACCGATCTGCTCACCGTGAAGTTGAACAGCCTGGGTCTCCAGCAGTGGGCCGTGCTCCACAACGGCGTCGGGAATCCCGAGGAGTTGGGGCGTGCGATCGCCGTGGACGCGGCCGGCAACGTCCTCGTGGCGGGGGAACGGAGCGGCAACTCCACCGACTACCTCGTCGTGAAATACGACCCGAGCGGCGTCCAGCAGTGGTCCGCGACGCTCGATGGAGCGACCCACGGCGAGGAGCGGCTCTTCGGCCTGGCAGTCGACGGAAGCGGGAGCCCCTACGTGACCGGCTGGAGCCGCGACGCGGTCAGCGGCGCGTGGGATTTCATGACGGTGAGGTGGAGCACCGCCGGCTCGCTGCTGTGGGCGGTTCCCTTCGACAACCCGGCACCCGGCTCGCAGGAGGACTGGGCCTACGGCCTGGCGGTCGATGCTTCGGGCAACGCGTACGTGGTCGGCGGGTCGAACTCCCAGTTCATGGTCGTGAAGTACGACCCCGCCGGCGCGCAGCAGTGGGCGACTCCGTACGCCGGGGTGTCCGTGGGCGAGGCCTATGCCGTCGCGGTGAACGCGGGCGGCGACGTCGTGGTGACGGGCGCGGGAACCGGCGGATCGTCGGGATGGGACCTCTTGACGGTCAAGTACGACCCCGCGGGGCTCCAGCAGTGGGCAGCGACGTCAGAGAACCCGGAGCCGGGTGTCCAACAGGACTGGGCGTACGCAATCGCGTTCGACGGCCTCGGCCACGTCTACTTAGCAGGCGAGACGAGAGACGCGACCACCTCCCGCTATGACTATCTGACCGCCAAGTACGACGCGGCCGGCGTCGAGCAATGGGTGCGGGCCTTCGACAGCCCCCTCGCAGGAGCCCAGTACGAAGTCGGGTACGCAGTCGGTGTGGACGGCGCCGGAAACGTGCTGACCGGAGGGATCTCCTCCGGCAGCACCCCGGATGCCCGCATCGTCAAGTACGACCCCGCCGGGACCGAACTGTGGACGGCGATCGAGCCGCCGAGCGGGGCGACGACCGACAAGGTAGCAAGCGAGACGAATCAGTTCGCCCGGGGTGGTGTCGCGGTCGACTCGACCGGTCGGGTCGCGGTGACCGGGCTCGCCAACGATGCTTCCAACTTCAATGACTTCATGACCGTGAGCTACGGTCCGAACGGCGCGCAGTTGTGGGCTGCGGCTTTCGAGAATCCGGCCGCCGGCTTCCAGCACGACCAGGCCGTCGCCGTCGCGGTGGATGGGGACGGCAACACGTTCGTCACGGGCCAGTCCTTCAACGGCGCGAACTGGGACTACATGACGGTGAAGTACGACGCAGCCGGAGCCCAGCAATGGGCCACCCCTTTCAACGGCGCCGTCAACTCGCATGACACGCCCTCGGCGATCGCCGTCGGCGCTGGCGGTGACGTCTATGTCACCGGTCAGTCGGTCAGTGCGACGGGTTACGACTACCTGACGGTCAAGTACAACGCGTCGGGCGTCCAACAGTGGGCGACTTCGTACAACGGTTCGGGAAGCAACGACGAGTACCCATACGCCCTCCACGTCGACGCGTCCGGCAACGTCTACGTGACGGGGCAGGCGTTGCGAGCGGTTACGGGCTGGGATGTGCTGACGGTGAAGTACAACTCCGCCGGCGTGCAGCAGTGGGCGGCGCCGTTCGCCGGCGCTTTCAACTACGACGTCGGCTACGCGGTCTCCGCCGACTCGGGGGGCAATGTCTACGTCACCGGTTACGTGCAGATCGACGGTTCGACCGGCGATGCGCTGACGGTCAAGTACAACTCCTCGGGCGTGCAACAGTGGGCCCGGACTTGGGAGAACCCGGCGGCCGCGGTGCAGCACGACATGACCTATTCCCACGCCCTCGATGCCAGCGGCAACCTCTATGTGACCGGCTTCTCTGGAAACGTCGGGACAGGTCTCTTCGACTACCTGACCCTGGAGTACGACGCCTCGGGCACCCTCGAGTGGGCGCAGATGTTCGACAATCCGGCGGCCGGCAGCCAGGACGACACGGCCTTCTCGATCGCCCTGGACGGGCTCGGCAGTGTCTACGTTGTCGGCCGGTCGCACAACGGCTCGAATCAGGACATGGTGACCGTCCGCTATGACAGCGCCGGGACGCAGCAGTGGACCGGGACAATCGACAACGGCGGTCAGGACTACGGAACCGCGATAGGTGTGGGTCCGAACGGTGCGATCGTCGTCGCCGGGACCTCCGACGGGCTGGGCCAGGACTACGTCGTCGCGAAGTACGTCGCAGCCGAATCCAACGCCCCCAGCGATCCGGCGATCGATTCGACCTCGCCGGCCGCGAGCAGCTGGTCGAACGACAACACCGTCCAGGTGGCGTGGTCGGGCGCAGCCGACGCCGGTGGCTCCGGTCTCGCTGGCTACTCGGTGGAGTGGAACCACTCCGCTGTCTCGACGCCGGACGCTGTGGTCGACACCCCGCATTCCGTCGACCCGCACTCGACGACAAGCGCGCCGCTCGCTAACGGCAACGACTGGTACTTCCACCTGCGCACCTGCGACGTCGCGGGCAACTGCACCTCGACCGTCCACGCCGGGCCGTTCATGGTCGATACCGTGGCGCCGCCGGTGGCCTCGGGTCTCGGCAGCAGCTCCCACGTGGTGGGGACGCCCTCCCACGCGAACGTGATCGAGGCCTTCTGGATCGAGCCGGTCGATGGCAGCGGCTCGGGGCTCGACGGCTACTCGTGGGCTTTCGATGGCAGCGCGACCTGGGTCTGCGAGACGACCAAGGAGGCGGAGGAGGGCACCACGACCGCCGCGAGCGGAGCGCTGGCCGCCGGCAGCTGGTACTTCCACGTCTGCGCGCGTGACCAGGCCGGCAACTGGGGGCCAGTGGCGACTGCGGGCCCCTACTTCGTCTACACGGCGCTGCCGCCGCCGAATGGCTGTGCGGGTATCGGCACGGCGCTCCGCGCCTCCTACCCGTTCTCGGGCAGTGCCCATGACGCCAGCGGTTTCGGCAACCACGGCACAGCGTTCGGTGGGCTCCTGCCGGCGACCGACCGCTTCGGAAGCGCGGCGAGCGCCTTCGAGCTCGACGGGGTCGACGACTTCGTCGCCGTGGGTGACGACGACGCCCTCGATGTCGGCAACGGCGACTTCTCCGTCGTGGCCTGGGTGCGGACCTCGACGGCGAGTGCTATGCGGATCTGGTCGAAGGGGAGTTTTTGGTGGACGACCGGGTACATGCTGCGCACTGCGGGGAGCACGGTCCTGTTGGAAGTCTCCGAGGGCGGCAACCCGCTGATCGCGGCCTACGGCGGGGCAGGCGTCGACGACGGCGCCTGGCACCTGGTGGTTGGTGTCGTCGACCGCGACCTGGGGGGGAGGATCTACTTCGACGGCGCCGCCGGGAGTCTGGCTGCGGTGGATTCGTCGGCGTTCGACCTGTCGAACGCCAACAACGTGGCGATCGGTCGCTACGACGGCCAGGCGGAGGAGCACTTCGCGGGCGATCTCGACGACGTCTGTCTGTTTCAGCAGGCGCTTACGGCGAGCGAGATCGCCAGGATGTGGGACCTCGACGGGGACAGCACGGCGGATCACCTCGACCCCGACCGCGATGGCGACGGCAGTCCGAACGGCACGGACAACTGTCCGTGGCATGCCAACCCGACGCAACAGGACACGGACGGCGACGGCCTCGGCGATGCCTGCGACGCGGGCGATTCGACGGCACCGACCGACCCGACCCTGGGCGCGATTGCGCCGCCGGCCGGTGTCTGGACGAGCGACGAGACCGTCCGCGTCGAGTGGTCGGGTGCCGCCGATAACGCCGGGGGGACCGGGCTCGCCGGGTACTCCTTCACGTGGGATCACACGGCCGAGGCGACGCCCGACGCCACGGTCGATCTGCCTCACACCGCCGATCCGCACGCGACGACGAGCGCTCCGCTCGCCGACGGCAACGACTGGTACTTCCATCTGCGCACCTGCGACGTCGCGGGCAACTGCACCGCGACCGTGCACGCCGGGCCGTTCTGGATCGACACGGCGGCGCCAGCGGCGCCGGCCGGGGTGATCAGTTCGAGCCATGCCGCGGGCATGCCGTCCGAGACGGACACGATCGATGTCTCCTGGACCTCGCCGGTCGACGGCGGCTCGGGGATCGACGGCTTCTCCTGGGCCTTCACGGCGAGCCCGGCCTGGAGCTGCGAGACCGCGAAAGACGGCGAAGAGGGTACGGCGGGCGCCTCGAGCGGGCAGCTCGCCGCCGGAACCTGGTACTTCCACGTCTGCGCCCGCGACAACGCGGGCAACTGGGGCGCGGTCGCCAGCGCCGGTCCTTTTCAGATCACCACCACGACGCTGCCGACGACCTGCGCCCTGCCGTTCGAGCGCAAGTGGGGGAGCTTCGGCACGGGAGCCGGCCAGTTCCGCCGGCCGTTCGGTGTCGCTGCCGGGCCGAGTGGCGAGGTCGTGGTGGCCGACTTCGACAACGGCCGGCTTCAACTCTTCGACGGCCAGGGAAACTTCGTACGCCAGTGGTCCACCGCCGGCGGGCCGGTCAGCGTTGCCCTGGACAGCCACGGCCACGCCGTGGTGTCGAACCTCTATGCCGGAAGCGTGCAGGTCTTCGCGCTCGACGGCACGCTGGTCGACCAGTGGGCGACGGGAAGCCCGTATGGGTTGACGGTCGATGCCACCGATCACATCTACGCCGTCAACGACACAGCCAACGTCGTGACCAAGTACGACCACGACGGCATCTTCATCCTCCAATTCGGCTCCGCGGGCACGGGCAACGGACAGTTCCTGCGGGCCTGGGGCGTCGCTACCGCACCCGGCGGCGACGTCTTCGTGACCGACGTCAACGGCCACACCATCCAGCGCTTCACCTCCGCGGGGGCCTTCGTCGGGAAGTGGGGAAGCCTTGGCGCAGGCGCCGGGCAGTTGAACGCGCCGGCGGGCATCACGATCTCGCCGGCGGGCGTCGTCTATGTCTCCGAAGTGGCCAATCGACGCATCCAGGCCTTCACCCTGGAGGGCTTCCCGCTCTGTGCCTGGGGGAGCTCCGGCAGCGGCGACGGCCAGTTCCTCGATCCGCTGAACGTTGCGTTCTCCTCCGGCCACCTCTTCGTGGCCGACCACCTCAACCACCGCATCCAGCGGTTCGGGCTCGACGAGCTACCGCCCAGCGACCCTCCGCTCCTCTCGACCTCGCCCATGGCCAGTACCTGGACGAACGACACGACCGTCTTCGTCGAGTGGTCGGGCGCCGCCGACGATCCCCACGGGTCCGGCCTTGCCGGCTACTCGTTCGAGTGGAACCACTCCGCGTTCTCGGCGCCGGACGCGGTGGTGGATGTGCCGCACACCGCCGACCCGCACACGACCATGAGCGCGGAGCTCGCCGACGGCAACGACTGGTACTTCCACCTGCGGACGTGCGACGTGGCGGGCAACTGCACGGCGACGGTGCACGCCGGGCCGTTCTGGATCGACACCACGCCACCGTCGGCGACCGGAGTGGTGAGCTCGCTCTCGCATGGTGACGGGCTGCCGAAGTCCAACCCGACGGTCGACATCTCGTGGGGGGCGGCGAGCGACGGTCTCTCCGGCGTGGCGGTCTATCGCTACGGCTTCGCGCCGACGGCGACACCGCCGGCGTGCGGCGACCTGGGCACGACGACCGCCACCCTCGCGGGCAGCTCGGGGAGCCTCGCCGACGGCATCTGGTACGCGCACGTCTGCGCGGTGGACGGGGCGGGGAATCTGGGCGCGGTGGCGGCGGGCGGTCCCTATCTCGTGGACACGACGGCACCGACCGGTCTGGTGGTCTCTTCGTCGAGCCACACGGCGTCGACCTGGTCGAGCGATGCCTCGATCGAGTTCGCTTTCAGCGGTGCGACGGATGCCAACGGCGTCGCGGGTTACGCGGTCGTCTTCGACACCGCAGCCGGGACGGTGCCGGCGTGCGCCGTCACCCAGGCGGGCCAGAGCTTCACCGGCACGGCCTCTCCCGACGGCAGCGGCTGGCGGCTGCATGTCCGCGCGATCGACGACGCCGGCAACTGCGGCGGGTCGGTCTCGTTCGGTCCCTTCTGGATCGACACCACGGCACCTCCGGCGCCCGGGGCGGTGGTCTCAACGTCGCACGACGGGGGCGCGACGAACGACCCGACGATCGACGTCGAGTGGGGCCCATCGAGTGTCGGGGACGGGGCGCCGATCGCCGGCTATCGCTTCGACTTCTGGAGCGGCGCCGTGCCGCCGGCCTGCCCGGCCCTGACCGGAAATTCGGCCGGGACTTCGGCGAGCTCGCCGGTGTTGGGCGAGGGGGACTGGTATCTGAGCGTCTGCGCGGTCGACGGGGCGGGCAACGAGAGCCCCGTCACGACGGGCGGTCCCTACACGATCGACACCTCCGGGCCCACCGGCCTCGCGGTCGCTTCGACGAGCCATGCCCTCGCGACCTGGTCGAGCGACGTCGACGTCGATTTCGCC
The DNA here is from genome assembly GCA_018057705.1 of Thermoanaerobaculia bacterium. NCBI lineage: Bacteria > Pseudomonadati > Acidobacteriota > Thermoanaerobaculia > Thermoanaerobaculia bacterium. Next base: position 30,826 of record JAGPDF010000023.1, read on the forward strand.
TTCTCGGGTGCGATCGACCCCAACGGCGTTGCGGGCTACTCGATCGCCTTCGATCAGGCTGCCGCGACGGTGCCGGATTCCACGCCCGAGCAGGCGGGAACGACCTTCACCGGCACGGCCTCGCCCGACAGCGCGGACTGGTACCTCCACGTGCGGGCCTGCGATTCCGCCGGCAACTGCTCGGCCGCAGTGCACGCCGGTCCCTACTGGATCGACACCGGCACTCCGAGCGCGCCGGGCACCCTGACCTCGGCCTCGCACGGTGACGGCGAGCCGCACTCCGACCCAACGGTCGCGATTGCCTGGGGCGCCGCCAGCGACGCTCTCTCGGGCGTCGCCTTCTACCGCTACGATTTCACCGCGCTCGCCAGCGCGCCCGACTGCGCGACTCTGGCTGCGACGACTCCAGGGCTCACGGTGATCTCCGGGAGCCTCGCGGACGGCACCTGGTACGCCCACGTTTGCGCGGTCGACCTCGCGGGGAACAGTGGGGCGGTGGCCTCCGGCGGGCCCTACCGGATCGACACCGCGCCGCCGACGGTCGAGACTTTCGACAGCGTCGCCCGCACGGCGGACCACCTACTCACCGAGGGCGAGGTGGTCGATCAGCCATTGACCCAGGTCTACGTCAGTTTCGCCGAAGAGATGTTCGACCCACCCGGCGACACCACCCCCGGCGACGTCACCCACCCGGCCGGTTGGCTCCTCGTGGCCTCCGGCCCGGACGGCATCGTCGACAGCGCCGGCTGCACCGTCGCGGGCGACGATGTCGCGCTGCCGCTCGCGGTCATCTGGTCAGCAGCGACCCGCACGGCGCACCTGGCGCCCGGTGGAAACCAGGCGCTCGCCGCCGGCGGCTACCTCGTCGCCGCCTGTGGCACGCTGCTCGACCCGGCCGGCAACCCCCTCGACGGCGACGGCAACGGCACCGGTGGCGACGCCCGCGCGCGGACCTTCAGTGCGCGCGGCACCGACCTCGCCGGCAACCCGAACTTCGACGCCGGCCTGGCCGGCTGGACGGTCGTGGCGACCGTCCCGGGCGAAGTGGCGGCGGACCTCGATGACGCCGGCGAACAGCCGACCTCGGGCTCGGTCGCGGTCACCTCTTCCGCCGGGGCGGGCGAGACCTGGCGGGTCGAGCAGTGCGTCGCTCTGCCGGCACACGGCTGGAGCCGCCTGTCGGGTCGTCTGCGCTCCGCGAGCGCCCTGCCGGGCGCCCCGGTGGCTCATCTCGAGGCGCAGTACTTCGGTTCCGCCGACTGCTCGAGCGGCGCTCTTTCCGCGCTCCTCTCGCCCGCGCTCGCCGGCGACACCGGCGCGGTCTGGGTGACGGTGGCGAGCGGCGGCGCACCCTTCCCGGCCGGCGCGCACTCGGCGAGCGTGCGCCTGATCGTCGAGGCCGGCACCACCAACGACGTCGACCTGCGCGCCGACGAGCTCTTCTTCGGCGACGACGGTCTGCTCTTCGCCGACGGTTTCGAAAGCGGCGGCACCGGCATCTGGTCGTTGGCGGTGCCTTGAGCCGGGTGGACCGGCCATGGCAGCCGGTGGCGGCCTCGAAAAACCCGCCACCGCCTGCCATCTCGATGGCGAAATCGCTCCCGACGCGCGCCCACTGACCGCGGAGCTCAGACGAGGGCTCGTGCGAGTCGGAGGTGCAGGAAGAGGACCGCACATTCTTCCCAGCACGTGCCTCTCGAGGGGTTCAGCCGCATCGAGAGCTGGATTCTTCGCGAACGACCCACGCTCGGCATGATGCGACTTCTTCGCGGGGAGCCGCTCCCGGCAGTGGCGTCGGCGAGAGTTCCTACCCCGAGGGGTGGGCATTCCTTCCGCGCAACTTAGGGTATGACACCGATCATACGGGCGCTACGTTTCCTCAAACTACTCTACTGATGGCTTCCATCTCGACGTCCCACAGCCATGGAGGATCACTCAGTGTCGAAATTCACGATGTCCGCTGGCACCGGCGCCAGTCTTCTGCTCGTTCTTCTCGGACTCGCCGGCTGCGGCGCCGAATCCAAGCCGGCGCCCGCGGCAGCGCCGGTGGCTGCGGCGAAACCCCCTGCGCCGCAGGCGGCGGGCTCCTCGGCCAAGCTCGCCGAGGAGATCTTCGTCAGCCGCTGCGTGACCTGCCACGGTCCGCAGGGCAAGGGTGACGGTCCGGGCTCGCTCGGTCTGGTGCCGCCGCCGCGCAACCTCTCCGACGCGGCCTGGCAGGCGACGGTGACCGACGAGTACCTCGAGAAGATCATCGCCTACGGTGGCATCGCGGTCGGCCGGAGCGCCGGTATGCCGCCGAATCCCGATCTGATGGCCAAGAAGGAAGTCGTCGCCGCGCTGCGCGCCAAAGTGCGCGCGCTCGCCAAACCCTGATTCCCGACTCGAGGAGAGCTTCCATGAACCGCACCCGGTCTTCTTCTCTCATCCTCGCCGGTAGTGCCGCCCTCCTGCTGGCGTCGGCCTGCAGCAAGTCGCCGGCAGAATCCAACGGCTCGACGGCCACCATCCAGCGCCTGATGCAGGCCCGCAACCTGAGCGAGGAGAACGTCATCGCCGCGCTCAAGACCTACACGCCGACCGGCGTCAAGGACGAGTACTACATTTTCGCGTCGGGCGGCCACAGCGGCCAGCTGATCGTGATCGGCGTGCCCAGCATGCGCATCCTCAAGTACATCGCCGTGTTCACGCCCGAGCCCTGGCAGGGCTACGGCTACGGCGACCAGACCGACGCCCTGCTGCGCTCGGGTGACCGCGACGGCAAACAGCTCAACTGGGCCGACACCCATCATCCGGCGCTGTCCGAGACCGCCGGCGACTACGATGGCCAGTACGTGTTCATCAATGACAAGGCCAACGCCCGCGTCGCCGTGGTGAGCCTGAACGACTTCGCGACCAAGCAGATCGTCTACAGCAACCTGATCCGCAGCGACCATGGCGCCACGTTCGTCACCCCGAACACCGAGTACGTGATCGAGGGCGGCCAGTTCCCGGCGCCGCTCGACGGCAGCTACGCGCCGATCGAGAGTTACCAGGAGAAATATCGCAGCGCCGTCATCTTCTGGAAGTTCGACCGCGAGAAGGGGCGCATCGTTCCCGAGCAGTCGTGGGCGATCGAGCTGCCGCCCTACATGCAGGATCTGGCCGACGCCGGCAAGCTGGTGAGCGACGGCTGGATGTTCCTCAACAGCTTCAACACCGAGATGGCCTTCGGCGGCAACGCCGAAGGACGCCCGTCGCTCGAGTCGGGCGCCTCGCAGAACGACATGGACTACCTCCACGTCATCAACTGGAAGGCGGCGGAGCAGCTGGTCGCGGCCGGCAAGACGGAGGTGATCAACGGCACGCGCGTCCTGCGTCTCCAGACGGCGATCGACGAGGGGATCCTCCATTTCATCGGCGAGCCGAAGAGTCCGCACGGCGTCGACGTGACGCCCGATGGACGGGAGATGGTGGTCGCGGGCAAGCTCGACACCCACGCCACGGTCTACAGCTTCGAGAAGATCAAGGGACTGATCGACCAGAAGACGTTCGCCGGTAAGGATCCTTTCGGGGTGCCCATTCTGCCGTTCGAGGCGTCGATTCGCGGCCAGGTCGAAATCGGCCTCGGTCCGCTGCACACGCAGTTCGACGCCCAGGGCAACGCCTACACCTCGGTGTTCATCGAGTCGGCGGCCGCCAGGTGGTCGCTCAAGGACCTCAAAGTGATCGAGAAGATCCCGGTGCACTACAACATCGGTCACATTCTCGCCGCCGAAGGCGACACGGTGAACCCCGACGGCCGTTACCTGGTGGCGATGAACAAGTGGGCGCTCGACCGCTTCGGCGACGTCGGGCCGCTGCTGCCGCAGAACTTCCAGTTGATCGACATCGCCGAGGAAAAGATGCAGCTCCTCGCCGACCTGCCGATTCCGCTCGGCGAGCCGCACTACTCGCAGATGATCAAGGCGGACAAGATCAAGTCGATCACCGCCTACACGCCGGCCGGCATCGACCCGATTACCGACGAGCCCGATCCGTTCCGGGTGGCGGGCGGGCAGGAGGGGATCGAGCGCAAGGCCGACGGCGTCCACGTCCGGATGACCGCGGTGCGCAGTCATTTCACGCCCGACACGATCCGGGTCAAGAAGGGCGACACGGTCCATCTCCACATCACCAACATCGAGCAGGCGCACGACGCGACGCACGGCTTCGCGATCGCGTCCTACAATGTCAACCTCAGCCTGGAGCCGGGCGAGCACGCGAACGCCACCTTCAAGGCGGAAAAGGCGGGCGTATTCCCGCTCTACTGCACCGAGTTCTGTTCGGCGCTCCACCTCGAGATGGCGGGCTACCTGCTCGTGGAGCCCTGATCGACCGGCGCGAGGTTCAAGCGCCCGGAGTCCGGGATGACGCACGCTCCGGACTCCGGCCGCTGACCCGTTCGGCGGCAGCCGGCATGACCAGACTTGCTTTCCTTCTGGGCGCTCCGGCGCTCGTCGCCTTGGCTTGCGCCCGCGGGCCGCTCACTCCGCCCGGAGTGCCTCTCGCCTGGGCGGCCCTGCCCCCGCCCGCGCGCCCGCCGGAGTGCCGGTCCGTCCGGCCCGGCGAGCCGCTGGCCGCTCTGCTCGCCGCGGCCCGCCCCGGCGATGCCTTCTGCCTCGAGGAGGGCATCCACCCGGGCCCGGCGACGCTCGGCGAGGGCGTGACCCTCTGGGGGCCGCGTAGCGCTGTGATTCACTCCGCGGGGAGCGGCGACACCGTCCACCTCGCTGGTACCGGCGCGCGGCTGGCGGGGATGACCGTCGACGGCAGTGGCGGGCGCTTCGACCTGCAGGAGGCGGCGGTCCATGTGCGCGGTGACCGCGCCGTGGTCGATGGCACCCGGATCGTCAACGCCCTGTTCGGCATCATCGTCGCGCAGAGCCGCGGTGTCGTCTTGCGCGGCAACGAGGTCGTCGGATCGGGCGCGCCGCAGATCGGCCTGCGCGGCGATGCCGTCCGATTGTGGGAAACTCGCGATTCGCGAATCGAGGGGAATCGCATCGTCGGCAGCCGCGACATGGTGGTCTGGTATTCGGGCGGCAACACGATCGCCGGCAACGAGGTGACGGGAGGACGGTACGGAACGCATTTCATGTACAGCCACGACAACCTCGTCACCGGCAACCGCTACGTCGGCAACGTGGTCGGCATATTCGCGATGTATTCGCGTGGTCTGACGCTCGAGCGCAACCTGCTCGCCGCCTCCACCGGCGCCGCCGGCATGGGCCTCGGGCTCAAGGAGTCGAGCGCCGTGACGGTGCGCGACAACGCCCTGGTGCAGAACGCCGTCGGCATCTACTTCGACAACTCGCCTTTCGAGCCGGGTCAGTTGAACACCATCGCCGGCAACGCCATCGAGCTCTGCGATCTCGGCATCCAGTTTCACGCCTCGACGCGCGGCAATCGGCTGCGCGGCAATCGCCTGCATGGCAACGGTGCCCAGGTGAGAGTCGACGGCGGCGGCGACGCGCTCGGCAACGAGTGGGCGGGCAACGATTTCGACGACTACGCCGGCTACGATCTCGACCAAGACGGCGTCGGCGACGTGCCCTACGAGCTGCGCAGCCTCTCCGGATCGCTCGCCGCGCGGCACCCGCAGATCGACCTGCTGCGCGGCGCCCCGGCGCTCTTCGTCCTCGACGCCACGAGTCGAGTGCTGCCGCTGCTGCGCCCGAAGCCGGTGCTCGTCGACGAGCGCCCCTGGATGGGTCGCGGCCGGCCGGAGGCTCTCGGTGCGGATTGAGACCCGCGGCCTCGGCCGCAGCTTCGGGCCCGTCCGGGCGCTGGCCGGAATCGACCTCGCTGTGCCGGCGGGGCGGCGGGTCGGGCTGGTCGGGCCGAACGGCTCCGGCAAGTCGACCCTGTTGCGCGTCGTGATGGGACTGCTGCGCTTCGACGGCGAGGTGAAGGTGGGCGGTCTCGATCCGCGCCGGGAGCGCCTGAGCCTGGCCGGCCGGCTGGCCTACGTGCCTCAGAGCGCGCCGGCGCTCGCCGCGCCGGTGGCGGAGCTCGTCCGGTTGATCTCGACCGTGCGCGCCGTGCCGCTCGCCGAGCTCGACCGGGTCGCCCGGGCGCTCGATTTCGATCTCGAAGCGCGCGCCGCCGTGCCGTTCCGGGCGCTCTCGGGCGGCATGAAGCAGAAGCTCCTCCTCGCCCTGGCGCTGTCGTCGCAGGCCGAGCTCGTCGTGCTCGACGAGCCGACCGCGAGCCTCGACGCCGAGACGCGCGAGCGCGTCTTCGAGCTCTTCGCCGGGCTGCCGAAGACGGTGACCCTGGTGCTCTGCTCGCACCGCATCGACGAGATGCGCCACCTGATCGATCACGTCGTGGCGCTCGCCGACGGCCGGGTCGGTTTCGACGGCTCCGCCGCGGACTACCTGCGCACGCGCACGCGCAGCGTCGTCGAGGCGCAACTGCGCGGCGACGCCGACACGCGGTGGCTGGGCGACCTCGGCTTCCAGCCCGGAGTCGGCGGCTGGTGGCGCCGGCTGGTCGACCAGGAGCAGAAGGCGGTGCTCCTGCCGCTGCTCGCCGAGCGGCTCTCGGGCGCGCTCGTCGACCTCCACGTGCGCGACCTCGAGACGATCGCGGTCGACGAGGTCGAGCCGTCGTGAGGCGCGCGCTCTTCGCCGCCGCGCTCGCCGCTGCCGCGGCTGGGTTCGTCGCCCTCTTCTTCTTCCTCGGGCGGCCGCCCTCCGGCCCGGTCGAGCCGGCCTGGGATCGCACCACCTGCTCCCACTGCCGCATGCACCTGAGCGAGCCCGCCTTCGCCGCCCAGCTGCAGTCCGAGAGCGGCGAGCTCCTCTTCTTCGACGATCCGGGCTGCCTCTTTGCCTGGCGCGGGGAACACGACGATCCGGGTCGCGTCTTCTTCCGGCTCGCCGGCGACGGCGGCTGGCGCGAAGAGCGCGAGGTCGCCTTCGTGCCGGTGGGGGAGTCGCCGATGGGCTGGGGCCTGGCGGCGGTCGCCGCCGGCACGCCGGGCGCGATTCCGCCGGCCGAGGCGGCGCGCCGCGTGCTGGAGCGCTCGCGCTCCGCCGACGAACCGGCCCACGGCGGGGCCTCGCGATGAGCGCGCGGCGGGTCGAGATCGCCGCGCTGGCGCGGCTGGACACACGCGAGGTGCTGCGCTCGCGCTGGCCGGTGGTCACTGGGCTGCTCTACGGCCTCGTCGCGCTGCTCTTCACTTTCGGCGCGATGCGCGAGTCGTCGGTGCTCGGATTCACCGGCACCGGACGGGTGCTGATGGGCTTCACCCACGCGCTCGTCCTCCTGGTGCCGCTCCTGGCGCTCGTCGCCACCGCGCCGACGCTGAACCGGGCGCGCGAGGACGGTTCGCTCGAGCTGCTGCTCGGCCATCCGATCTCGCCCGACGGCTACTACACGGCCGTGACCCTGGTGCGGCTCGTCCTACTGCTCGCGCCGCTCGCGCTGCTGCTCGCGGGCCTGCCGCTCGTCACCCGCGTCGCTTTCGGCGATCCGGTTCCGTGGGCCGCGATCGGGCGCACGCTGGCGGTCGCCGCCGCGCTGGTCTGGGCTTTCGTCGGTCTCGGCATGGCACTCTCGGCGTACGTGGCGCAGAGCGCCAAGGCGACGATTCTGGCTCTCCTCGCCTGGGCCGCGGCGGTGGCGCTGCTCGACTTCGCGCTCATCGGGCTCATGTTGCAGTGGCGGCTGCAGCCGGCGCCGCTCTTCCTGCTCGCGGCGGCCAACCCGGTGCAGTGCGCGCGCCTGGCGCTGCTCGCCGGGCAGGTGCCCGAGCTCGACGCCTTCGGGCCGATCGGCTTCTTCCTGGCGCAGCGGCTCGGTTCCGGCGGGCTGCTGGCGCTCGGTCTCGGCTGGCCGGCGCTCTTCGGCACGCTTTCCTGGCTCGCCGGCCGGCGGCGGTTCCGCCGTGGCGATCTGGTCTGACACGACAAGGAGATTCACCATGCGCGACGCGCTCGAGAAGTTCTACCGTTTCGTCGAGGAGCCGATCCGGCTCGGCAGCCGGCCGATCCTGGTTCTGCTCGTTCTCCCCCTAATCCTCGCCTTCACGGCACCGTTGTGGAATATCTCCATGAAGGCGCCGCAGTATCCGCAGGGGCTGTCGCTCGACATCTACGCCCACAAGGTCGAGGGCGGCAACGCCGGCAACGACATCCAGGAGATCAACACCCTCAACCACTACATCGGCATGGCGCCGCTCAACCGCGCCGCGCTCGCGGACCTCGACTGGATTCCGTTCGCGCTCGGTGTGCTCTTCATCCTGACCCTGCGGGTGGCGGCGGTGGGCAACGTGCGCGCGCTGATCGATCTCTCGGTGATGACCCTCTACTTCTCGCTCTTCTCGCTGGCGCGCTTCGTTTACAAGCTCTACACCCTCGGCCACGACCTCGACCCGAAGGCGCCGATGACGATCGAGCCGTTCATGCCGGCGGTCTTCGGCACCAAGCAGATCGCGAATTTCACCGTGACCAGCATGCCGCGCGCGGCGAGCGTCTACATGGCGATCTTCGCCCTCGGTGTCGCCGCGCTGACGATCTGGCACCTGGTGGTCGGTCGGATCGAGTCCCGGCGCGCCGCCGCGTCGGCCGACCCCTCATCCACGCTGGCCGGCCGAGACGAGACCGCTCGAAGAGCCCCGCGGTAGACCGCTGGTGCGCACCCAGTTCATGCCCGACGGCCGCGCCTCCGGTATCTACGCTCTTGCCGGCGCCCCGCGCCGCCAGCGCAAACCTGCATCCGCCGTCGGCCGGATCCGCGCCGTCAAGACCTGAATCTACTGAATCGAGGAGTCACTGCCATGGAAATCTCGCCGCAGGCGCGCATCGGCAAGAACGCCGCCGACCTTCCACTCGCCACCCGCTTCCTTGCCAACCTGAGTCGCCGCGCTCACTTCGAGAGCGACGTCCTCATCTCCCGCCTATCGGCCGCCTGAGTCCTGGACCCGACCCATGCCCCACACCATCACCGAGCCCTGCATCGGCGTCAAGGACACCGCCTGCGTCGACGTCTGTCCGGTCGACTGCATCTACGGCAAAGGCGAGGATCTCGAGATGGTTTTCATCCATCCCGAGGAGTGCATCGACTGCGGCCTTTGCGTCGACGCCTGCCCGGTGCAGGCGATCTTCCCGGAGGAGGAGGTGCCGGCGAATTGGCGCAGCTTCATCGCCCGGAACTACGCGCACTTCGGTCTGACTCGTCCCTGAACGACGTGGAGAGGCCGAAGCCAGCCGGCGAGGTGCCCGGCGATGGGCCACCTCCGACGGCTCGGCCATCTGTCCGGCGGCTGGTACACGAACCGGACGGCTCCGTGGGGCGCGGGTACCTTCGCGTTTTCGAAAGGAGTCGATGATGTACGGCACGATGCTTCTCCTGCACATTCTCGCCGCAACGATCTGGACCGGCGGGCACCTGGTTCTCGCCCTGACGGTGCTCCCGCGCGTGATGCGCGAGCGGTCGCCGTCGAAGCTGCTGGAGTTCGAGTCCGCGTACGAGAGGATCGGAATCCCGGCGCTCGTCGTGCAGGTCGCGACCGGTCTCTGGCTGGCGCACCGCCTGGTGCCGGAGATCAGCCGTTGGCTCGCTTTCGACGACCCGGTGGCGCGCCTGGTGGGCGTCAAGCTCCTCCTGCTCGCGACCACGGTCGGTTTCGCCCTCGACGCGCGGCTGCGCCTCATTCCGCGCCTTTCGGAGCGTAACCTGCGCTCGCTCGCCTGGCACATCATCCCCGTGACTCTCGTTTCAGTGTCGTTCGTGGTCGCCGGCGTCGCCTTTCGAACCGGCTGGTTCTACTGACCGCTCACCCGTCCAGAGACCGGCGCAGGGCTTCGAGCAGCGCGCCGGTGGAGAAGGGCTTCTGGAGGAAGGTCTCGTCGCTGGAGAGTGCGAACTCCCGCCCGGCGACCTCCGCGCTGTAGCCGCTGGTGTAGATCACCTTCAGCCCAGGCCGGTCGGCCCGCAGGCGCTCAGCCAGCTCGCGGCCGCCCACGCCTTCGGGCATCACCAGGTCGGTCAGCAGCAGCGCCACCCGATCGCGCGCCTCCGGCCAGCCGCGCAAAGCCTCCGCCCCGCTGCTCGCTTCCAGCACCCGGTAGCCGCGCTGCTCCAGGATCTCCCGCGCCAGCTCGCGCACCGCCGGATCGTCTTCCACCAGCAGGATGGTCTCCGTACCGCCGCGCGGCGCCGGGCGGGCCGCCTCCTGGGTGACCACCTCCGCGGTCGCCAACGCCGGCAGGAAGACGCGAAAGTCCGTGCCCCGTCCCGGCGCGCTCTGGGCGTCGATCCAGCCGCCATGCTGCTGCACGATTCCGAACACGGTCGCCAGACCCAGGCCCGTCCCCTCTCCCGGTCTCTTGGTAGTGAAGAACGGTTCGAAGACGTGCGGCAGATCCTCCGGCGCGATGCCGGAGCCGGTGTCGCTGACCTGGAGGCAGACGTAGCGGCCCGGCGACGCGTCGGGATGCAGGCGCGCCCGGGCGTCGTCCACTACTACCTGTGCCGCCGTTTGGATACGCAGAGATCCGCCTCCGGGCATGGCGTCGCGTGCGTTCACCGCCAGGTTCATCAGCACCTGCTCCAGCATGCCGGCGTCGGCCCGGGTCAGCAGGCGTGCCGGGTGGAGATGGAGCTCCAGACGCACGCCCTCACCGAGGATGCGTTGCAGCATCCTGGCGAAGCTGGCCACGACCGCATTCAGGTCCAGGTCGCGCGGCTGCAGGAGCTGCTTGCGACCGAAGAGCAGCAGCTGCCGTGTCAGATCCGCCGCGCGCTCGGTCGCGGTTTGAAGTTGCTGCAGTCCCTTCTGCACCGCCGTGGGCAACTCTCGGCTCTCCTGCATCGACTCTGTCTGCATCAGGATCACCGCGAGGATGTTGTTGAAATCGTGCGCCACGCCGCCGGCCAGAAGGCCGATGGCCTCCATCTTCTGCGACTGGCGCAGTTGCTGCTCCAGCTCCCGATGTTCCGTCACGTCACGCGAGTTGAGGACGACGACGCTCTCGCCGGAGGAGTCCGCGATGCCCCGGCCGATCGACTGCAGCATGCGCCACGAGCCGTCCTTGTGTCGGAAGCGATACTCCACGCTCGTGGAGGCCCCCGGGCTCGTCAGTGCGCGATCGATGGCGGCGGCGACCCCCGGCACGTCGTCGGGATGAATCCGTTCGAAGGTCGGAGCGTTCCTCATCTCTTCGGGTGTGTAACCGAGCAGGCGCTCGCTCGACGGACCCTGAAAGCGGACCACGCCGTGCGCGTCCACCAGGGTCACCAGATCCGAAGCGTTCTCGATCAACCTGCGGAAGTGCGAATCGCTGGCGGCTCTCGCGGCCTCCGCCTGCTTGCGCCCGATCAACGAGCCGATCTGTGCCGCGACCGCCGCGATCAATCTCATCTGCTGCACATCCTCGTCGGTCGGCTCGAAGAGGAAGAAGTCCAGCACCAGCACGACCTCGCCGTGCGCCAATACGGGCACGCCGAGCCCCGCGGCGAGCCCGGCCCGGCGGGCGACCTCCAGTCGCGGGAAGCGCGAGCGCGGGCCGAGGTCCGCGATCCACTCCGCCTGTCTCGTCTGCCAGACGCGCCCGGGCAGGCCTTCGCCGGGCGCGAAACTGAGCTGCCGGCTGATCTGCCGGAACTCCGCGAGCCCCGACGCGACGCCGTGCCAGACCGGGTGGCACTCCAGCCGCGAACGGTCCGCGTTCGGCAGCCAGGCCTCGCCCATCGTCCAGCCGGTCGTTTCGCACACCTGACGCAGGACGAAGCGCAACGCCTCGTCCAGATCCTCGGCCTCGCCGACGCCCAGGGCGATGGTGCGCAGCAGGCCAGCCTCCGCCTCCGCGCGTCTGCGCGCGCCGATATCCACGCCCATGCCCACCAGATGTGGTTGGCCGTCCAGCAGTACCCGGCGGCCGGTGAAGTAGTAGGGGGTGCGTGTGCCGTCCTTGGCGGTGAAGTGCGCCTCGACGTCGGACGCACCCTCGGCGAAGACGATCGCGATCCGCTGCTGCACCAACTCCTTCTCCTCGCCGGTGAAGAAGTCCAGGGCGTGCAGGCCGGCGATCTCTTCTCCCGTGTAGCGGCTGATGGCCTCGAAGCCCGCGTTCCAGCGGACGAAGCGGCCCTGGGCGGTCAACAGATAGAAGATGCCAGGAAGGCTCTGGATGGTCGCTTCGGCGAACGCCCGTGCATGCGTCTCGGCCAGCTCCGACCGCCGTCGCCGGGCGTCCGCCGCCATCGCATCCAGCGCGAAGGAGATGTCGGTCGCCATCTCGGTGACGAGGCTCTGCAGATCCGCGTCGGCGAAAAAGTCCGCCTCCGCGGAGGCCAGCACCACGAAACCGGCGGCCTCGCCGCCGCAATGGAACGGCACTGCGGCGGCGGCGCGAAGGTCGTGCGCCTCGGCCAGCGCCTGCATGTGACCGAGAGTCGGGTCAGTCTGGATATCGCCGCTCGAAGCCAGCCGCCCGCTGCGCAGCGCGCGGCCGATCAGGCCGTTCCGGACAAGCGGGTCGTTCAGGTCGATCCGCACTGCGGCCGCCGGCTCTGCGGCCGCGCCGCACGTGGCGACGGCGGTCACGATGTTCGACGCGGGGTCCAGCAGGCCGATCCACGCCAGAGCGAGTCCACCGTTTACCACCGCAGCGCGGCTGATGGCCGGGAACAGCTCCTCGCGCGTCTTGACGCGGACGATGGTCTGGTTGATCTGACTGAGCGTGGCGTAGAGGCGCGACAGATGCGCCACGCGCGCATCGGCCCGCTTGCGCTCTGTGACGTCGCGCAACGCCACGATGCGGATCTTCCGATTCCCCCGAACCAGCAGCCTGCCGCGGAGCTCGGCCACGATGCGCGAGCCATCCTTGCGCAGGCCGACGGCTTCGTAGGGTTGCTCGCTGCCGCTGCGAACGTGCTGCAGCACGGTGTCGCGCGACTCCGGGGCCGCCAGGTCCAGGACGGACTTGCCGATCAGCTCGTCCTCGCGGTCGTAGCCGAACATGGCGCAGAACGCCCGGTTCGCTTCCAGGATTCTGCCCTGGTCATGGAGGGCGATGCCCTCGAACGTGGCCTCGGCCAGACGGCGCCAGCGTTCCTCGCTCTCCCGGAGCGCCCGGTCGCGATCCTCCGGCGCGGGGCTCTCGTCCGCGACGGCCGCTAGAGCGCCGGAGATCGTGCCCTGCTCGGCTCGGACAGCAATCTTATCGAGTCGCTCCAGGAAGCTGTCCGACTGCGCTGGGTCGAGAAAGAGGGCGTTCGTACCCGGATCGAGAGTGAGCTTCTCGGTCTGTGGGGCGGTGGGGGCTGCGAGGTAGGCGAGGATCGGTATGGCTGCGAGCTCGGGGTCGGCCCTCCACTCCCGAAGCAGTTCGCAATCGTCCTTCGCAGGCAGGCCCAGATCGGTGATGGTGACGTCCGGCGGCATCTGGCGGGCGAGGGTCAATGCCTCCGCGCCGTCTCGGGCTTCGATGGCCTTCCAACCATGCCCAAGCAGAAGATCGCGCAGCTGCTGCCGAATCTTCGGCTCGTCGCTGACGATGAGCGCGCGTTTCATGGGCCTCCCAGCCGAGCCGGCTCACAGCGAAGCCGTGATGTTGCAACTCGGCGCACGGAGTGTAGATCAGTTCGGCCGCATCGAAGGATCGGTTCCTGTCGCTGCGCTGGGATTGCCTTTTCGGGTGCCGACGCCTGCGAGCGCTGAGGCACGCAGTGAGGCGAGCTCGGGCCAGGGATGACGACGGTCATGGGCCTGGCGTCGGCGGTGCTGAGAGAGTCCGCCCATGGGGCAGTTCGACGAAGCTCGCGGGCGCGACCGCCGCGCGGTTGCCGGCTGGCTGTTCGCCTGCTGCGCCGTGCTTGCGCTGCTGGTCGGCGTCGGCGGGATCACGCGGCTGACGCGCTCGGGCCTGTCGATTCCGAACTGGCGGCCGGTCACCGGCATCCTGCCGCCGATCGGCGAGGCGGCCTGGAAGCAGGCTTTCGCCGAGTACCGCGAGACGCCCGAGTACCGGATCGTCAATCCCGCCATGACCCTCGACGAGTTCCGGGGGATCTTCGCCTGGGAGTATGTGCATCGGCTGCTCGCCCGGCTCCTCGGCCTGATCTTCGCCGTGCCGCTCGCGGTCTTCGCCTGGCGCCGGCGCTTGCCGCCCAGCGCGGGCGGTCCGCTGGTCGCAGTGCTCGCGGCGATGGCGCTCCAGGGAGCCATGGGATGGTTTCTAGTGCGCAGTGGGCTGGTCGCGGAGCCGCGGGTCAGTCCTCTGCGGCTCGCGGCGCACCTCGGACTGGCCTTCCTGATCTTCGGCGCGATGCTCTGGCTCGCCCTCGGAATCGGGCGGCCGCGGCTCCCACGCTCCGCCCGGCGCGGAAGCCTTGCCAAATGGCTTGCCGGCGCAATCGTCGCCGCGGTCTTCGCGCAGGTGCTCGGCGGAGCGCTCATGGCGGGGACCCACGCCGGATACCTCTTCCCGACCTTCCCTCGGATGGCGGGCGAGCTTATCCCGGCGCGGCTCTTCGCCCTCGACCCCTGGCCGCGCAGCCTGGTCGACGACCTGGTCACGATCCACTTCGTCCACCGTGGATGCGGCGTCGCGATCGCCGTGCTCGCTCTCGGTCAACTCGCCGCGAGCTTCGCGCGACCGGCCAGTCGCCCCCGGCACCGCGCGGCGCTCGCGGTCGCCGGTGCCGCCCTGGCGACCGCTGGGCTCGGCATCACCACCGTGCTCTCGGGAGTCTCGACGGTTCCGGCGGCAGCCCATCAACTCTCGGCGCTGCTGTTGTTCGCCTGTACGATCGTCTCGCTGCATGTGGTCCTTCAAGGCGGGGCGGAGACGTAATCAGCCCATCCAGCGAGCCGGTAGCGCCGGCCGGCCGGGCGCTCGCCGCGACGCAACGGGCGGAGAGGCGGAACCGGCCCGTATGACGGCGGTCATGTCCGCCGTCGCCGGAAGGTCCAAGAATGGCTACCTTGGACTCCCCTGCGCCGCGCTCCGCCGCCGATTTGCGCCGCATTTCACGGCGTCGCGCCGCCGTTCTGATCGGCGTCCATCTGCTGATCGGCCTGCACATCGCCCATTGGAAGCTCCACGGACGGACCCTCGCGCCGCTCGAGCTCAACGAGGTGATGCACACGCTCGAGCTCGGCGTGGTGACCGCCGGCTTCCTGCTGATGGCGACCGCCGTCGTGTCGGTCTTCTTTTTCGGCCGCTTCTTCTGCTCGTGGGGGTGTCACCTGCTCGCCCTGCAGGATCTCGCGGCGGCGATGCTCGGGCGGCTCGGGGTCCGGCCGGTGCCTTTCCGTTCGCGCGCGCTGCGCTGGATCGCCGCCGGAGCGGCCTTCTACATGTTCGTCTGGCCGCAGGTGGCGCGGCTGCTGGTGCAGCGCGTGCCGGCGGCGGAAGCCACTCTCGGAGCGCGCCCGGAGTTCCGGCTGCGGGTGCTGGGTGACGGCGAGGGCTGGGCGTCCTTTCTGACCACCGACTTCGCGCGCAACCTTCCCGGGCCGGGGATCACCCTCCTGACCTTCGTGGACTGCGGCTTCGTCGCCATCTGGCTGCTCGGCACCCGGGCCTTCTGCCGCAACCTTTGCCCTTACGGTGCGGTGTTCTCGCTCACCGATCGCTTCGCCCGCCGCCGTGTCGTGCTCTCCGGCGACTGCACGGCCTGTGGCCGCTGCACCGCGGTCTGCGACTCCGGCATCTCGGTGTTCGAAGAGGTCCGCCGCCACGGCGCGGTGACCAGCGGAGACTGCCTCAAGGATCTCGACTGCATCGCGGTCTGCCCGACGCGCGGGCTCGAGCTCGCCGCCCACCGGCCGCCGGGTTTCGGGAGGAGGGGAGTGCCGCGCGCCTCGCACTTCGAGCGCCTCGAGGAGGGACTCGCCCTGGCGGTCTTCCTGCTCGCGCTGCCGGCCCTGCGCGGCCTCTACCGCGTCGTTCCATTCCTGCTTGCGCTCACCCTGGCGGCGTGCCTCGCCTTCGTCTCTGTGCTCGCGCTGCGGCTCTTGCGCGGCGGGGAGGTGCGCTTTCAGCGCTGGTCGCTCCGTCGCGGCGACAGGGTGACCGCGCGCGGCTGGATCTTCGCCGCCGCTGCGGCCGCCGCCGTCACCGCGACGGCCCAGGCCGGCGTCGTTCGCTGGCACGAGTGGCGGGGCGACCTGGCCTGGGACGACTGGAGGCAGTCGGCCGCCAGCGGGGGCGATGCCGGGAGCATCGCCCGCCGTGCCCTCGCCCATCTCGAGGCGCGCGAACGCTGGGGCTGGATGCTCCCTCCGGACATCCCGGCGCGGCGCGCCGAGCTGGCGCGCTCTCTGGGCAGAGCGGATCTCGCAGAGGAGGCGTTGCTGCAGCTCGTTTCTGAAAACGTCGCGGCGCGCCTCGATCTCGCCGAGCTGCTCGCCTCGCAGGGACGCTTCGCCGAGGCTGAGCGGGAGCTGCGCGCGGCGATCGCCGCCGATTCGACGCTCGCGCCCGCACACTACGGACTGGGGGTCGTCCTCGCGGCAGGTGGCCGGGTCGTCGAGGCGGTCGCTGCGCTGCGGCGGGCGCGCGAGCTCGCACCCGAGGATGCCGAAGTGCTCAACAATCTCGGCTACTTCGTCGGCGAGCTCGGCGACATGAAGGAGGCGGAGGCGCTGCTCGGCGAAGCCCGTTGGCGGGCCCCGACCTGGGCGCTCCCCTGCTTCAACCTGGCGGCGCTCCTGGATCGTCAGGGGCGAGGCGGCGAGGCCGAAGCGCTGGCCGCGATCTGTCCTGCGGGTAGAGAACCCCCTGCGGGGCGCAGTCCCAGCTCGAGGTGACCTCGCGAGTAGCCGGTCCCTGCCGGTTCCAGAGTGGAGCGCCGCCAGGGCCGAGATTCGGAGTGGTCTCGCTCCACGAGCCTGCCTCGAGGGCACGGCACCAGAGGGGGATAGAGCATGGAAGGTGACCGACGCGGAGCCACGATTTGGGTGATCTCGGTGATCGCCGTCGTCTTTGGCGTGATGACTTTGAAGGAGGGCGGCGCGGTGCTCTTCGGCAGCGGCGAGGCCCGCGCGGCGGCCGGGAACTACGTCCCCTTCGTGCTCTGGTTCAATTTCCTCGCGGGCTTCGCCTACGTCACCGCTGGAGTGGGGATCTGGCTCGGGCGGCGCTGGGCCGCCCTGCTGGCGCTCTTCGTTGCCGCAGCGACCGCCCTCGTCTTCGCCGCCCTCGGCGCGCACGTGCTCGCCGGCGGAGCCTACGAGACGCGCACGGTAGTGGCCATGAGCCTGCGGACACTGGTCTGGGTCGCAATCGCGCGGATCGCCCGGCGTCGGCTGCTGGCGCGAGAATGGTGATTCCACAACGGTTCACGAGGAGGTCTTCATGAAGTGCAGAAGATCAGGTGCTTTCAACGCTTCCGGGTATCTGGTCCTGGCGCTTCTAGCCGCCTGTGCCGTCGCCGGCGGCGCCCAGCAGCATGAGCACGCGGTGTCCGCTCCTCCCGCCGCGCCGGCGGTAGCGCCTACCGGACCGATCCAGCAGCTGTCGCCGGAGCTGCGCGGGCTTTTCCGCGACGAGATGGTGGCGCTCCAGGGCGCGATGCTCGAGCTCGTCCCGGCCATCGTCTCCGGAGACTCGGAGGCGACCGCACGCCTCGCCGAGCGCATGCGCGCCGGCTACGTGCTGGCGCAGAAGCTCACCGACGCTCAGCGCGAGGAGCTCGAACGACTGCTCCCCGCGGCATTTCTCGAGCGCGACGGAGAGTTTCACGAGCTCGCCGGCAGGCTGGCCGAGGCCGCGCGGGAACATCAGGCGGATCTGGTGCCGTTCTACCTCTACAAGTTGACGGAGAGTTGCGTCGGTTGTCATGCACGCTACGCCGCCCACCGTTTCCCGGGCTACGCGAAGCCGCCCGAGGCGAAGCCAGCGCACGCGCACTGAGGCGCGCTGTCTCCTGCAAGGTGCGCACGCCCCGTGCGGCGGTCTCGATGCAACGACTCTCTGGCTCGGGTGAATTCGCCCGGATCTCCGGACAAGGCGGCGAGGTGGATCTCGCGGAGTTGCTCCAAGCCCGGCGAGACAGCGTTGTTCAAGGACGTCGTCCATGGAGGTAGAGGCACTGCCGAGGTGACGCTCCCAAAGCGACCGCACGGTGTCAGGCATCGGTCGGCGGCATCGACTCCGACCTCCCTTGCGGAGCCTCGATTCGCGCTCGATCTGGCGGCGCCGCCGCGGGTCCTCGAGCGGCTCCGCGGATTCTCGGAGTAGAGGCGCTGACGCTGGACGTGGAAAGCTCGATCGTCGAGATCCACCACTTCCAGGAGCATGTCGCGCCCATCGGCTGCGGCACGGTGCGTTGGCCGCATCCGCTGCTGGCCTTCCAGCTCATCCTCCTGTCCGCCGTCGAGACGGCGCCCTTCGCACGCTTTCTGGTCCTCAGGCTGCTGCGTCACGCTTGCCCGATCGCCATCGCCCCGGTGCTGCGGTCGATCCTCGGGTGACGCCGGGCCGGGCTCACGGGTACGGTCACACTCCAGTTGGCGTGGCTGCCGCGCTCGAAGCCGTCGTCGAAGTGCGGTGCCGCGGCGCGGAGAGACTGCACCGCTATCGCTCCTTCGGCGGTGTCGAAGCGCCGACAGACGCTCCCGCCCTGTGGGGGCGAAGCGAGGATTGAAGAGGACGGAGCCGAGAGGAGAGCGGCCGAGACTGCGTGGTGGAAGAACCGGAAGCCGAGCGCCTGCATGCGCCAGATCCTTCGCGGGCGAAAATGCCCGGTGGACTGAAGCTTGTCCTCCGGCCCGGCCGTGGCTCCACCCCTAAGGGCAGGCGGCTCAGCGGCGGAAACGGAAGGCGGCTTCGTAGATGACCGGGCGGGTCGGCGGGGCGGATTCCGGCGCTACCGGCCGCGCTCCGGCCGCCGGCCGGTTGTACTCGGTCAAGGCTACTGCCGGGTCGGGAGCGAAGCCGGCCTCGCCCAGCTCGCCGATCAACTGCTCCGCGGTCAGGAAGCACTGCGGCTGGCCGGAGAACTGGGTGAAGACGAACGGCTCTCCGGCGACCGGCGCGGTCGCGGACGGAAAGGTATTGCGCGAGAAGGTGAAGACGAAGAGCCCGGCGCCGGGAGCGGCGACCCGGCCCGCCTCGCGTAGCGCCTGCCGGAGCTCGGCCGCCGAGCGCGCCAGGTTCCAGATGCCGTGCGCGATCACGAGGTCGCAGCTCGCGTCGGGGAGGGGTATTCGGTCCATGGCGGCGAGCGCGAGGTGCAGTCCGCCTCCGCCCTCGGCGATGGCCGCCGTGCCGGTGCGCGCCTGCGCCGCGGCGAGCATCGGCAGCGAGTTGTCGAGCCCGACGACGTACCAGCCGAGGCCGGCGAGCGGCACGGCGTTCCTTCCCGCGCCGCAGCCGAGGTCGAGCGCCCGGAAGGGGCGCGGCCGCGCGGTCGCGACGCGCTGCAGCTCCGCCTCGGCGAAGCGCATCAGGACCGGGTTCGGTGCGGAGCTCGCGAAGCCGGCGACGACCGACGGAGCGCTCCAGGGTGAGCCGGCGGGCGAAGTCATCCCGGTAACGTAGCATGCAGGGATCGACGGCGGCTCGCACCGGGGAATCTCTCCGTGGCTCTCTCGACCACCGGCGAGGAGGGGGACTCATGTCCACCACGAAGCAGACCATTCCGGCCGCCCAGGCGCTCGCGCTGCACGACCTCATCACCCCGACCGAGCAGGGGATCGCAAGCCGTGTCCTGGCGCGCACCGGCGGCGGCAATCTCACCCTGTTCGCCTTCGACGCCGGGCAGGGGCTCACCGAGCACACCTCGCCCTTCGATGCCCTGGTGATGGTGCTCGAAGGCGAGCTCACGCTCACCATCGGCGGCGTCCCCGTGCAGGCGACTCCCGGGACGATTGTGCAGATGCCGGCCGACGTCCCCCATGCGGTCGAGGCGCCGGAAGCGGCGCGGATGCTCCTCCTGATGCTGCGCGACGCCAAGCCGGCCTAGGAGTCTGCGCGGCAAAGGCTGGCCTTGGCACCGGGCCTTCACTATCGGGGCGTGCGAGACCGGTCGGTGCACCCATCTGGGGACCTGCAGCGGGGGGCCGTGAGCGCTGGCGATCGTGGCCCGCTTTGCACCCCCGCTGTGCGTCCCCGAAAGATCACGTATGACGAGCGTCATTCTCGCCCCGGAAGATCCGGCGCTACGGTTCGACTGCCGCCAGGTGAATACCCACGTCCGCGGCAGGAGACCGACCATGCGCATCACCGACGCTCTTTACGGCGAACACGGATCGCTCTACACGCTGATGAACGCCATCGAGGGGCGGCTGGCCGGGGCGGAGCTCGCCGAGCTCCAGACCTCCGCCGTGCTCTTCGAAGCGGCGATCCTCGCCCACGCCCATTTCGAGAACGATCCGTTCTTCGCGGCGCTGGACCGCGTGATGCCGGGCGGCGGTCCGGTGACCGCGATGCGCGCCGAGCACGAAGAGATCGAAGGCGAGCTCGCCAAGGTCCAGACGAGCCGCGATGCCGGCGCCGCGCGCCAGCACCTGGCCGCCGCGATCGCCGAGGCGCGCAGCCACTTCCACAAGGAGGAGGTCGTCCTCTTCCCGATGGCCGAGCAGCTCCTCGCCGCCGACCTCCTCGAAGAGATGGGCGCCGCCTGGGCGCGGAACCGCGGCGTCGCCGTCCGGGGCGGAGCCCGCAGCGCGGTGGGCGCGCGCTAGGCGAGACAGTCGCGAGATGCCGGACGCAATCGATGCGCTTCGATGCGCTTCGCTGCGCTCGACGCATCCTACATTTCGATCAGGGGTGTGGCTCTCTCGCACGGGCGACGCGTGCATCGCCCGTGTTTCCGCGCCGGCGATGGGCTCTTACGGCACGAATTCACGGAGCTCAGGAGTGGTCGTAAGCGTCCAGGAACTCGTCGCGATCGATCTTCGCTTGAGTCAGGGCGGCTCGAAGAGTCGAGCCTTTGATGGTGCGATGGCCGGGGAGGGTCATCGGTATGCGGGTCCCATCGGCCGCGATGCGCAGAAGGGAGACGTGGTTGCCATGACGAACCACTTCGAACCCGAGACGAGCGAGGGCTCGCAGTACGCGCGAGAGGGGTGCGTCGACAGGGAAGCTCGGCACTTCAGGAGGCGATAGCGGCTTCGGCTACGAAGGCCTCGAGCACCGGGCTCTCGATATCCAGGGCGCCAGGGCCGAAGGTCTCGAGGTGGAAGGCCAAGGCTGAACGCACGTCCGCCAGAGCCTCTTCGTAGGTCGCGCCTTCGCCCACGATGGCTCCGCGGATACCCAGTGGATAGGCAACATAGTTGTCGGCGTGTTTCTCGACGACGATCTTGATCGCTTGGCTCATTGTTCGACCTCGACTTGAGGCTAGCACGAGCCCCGGAGGACTTCTCTACGCCTGGCGGACTCCTAGCCGGGAACGACGATGGCGCGGATCGGGAGGCCGGCGCGCAGGGCGTCGAGGCCGTCGTTGATGCGGTCGAGGGTGAAGCGGTGGGTGACGAGCTCGGCCACTTTGATCTTTCCCTGGCGCGCGAGCTCGATGACTCTGGGGTAGTCGACCGGGCGGCAGCCGAGGGAGCCGGTGACCTCGATCTCGCGGAACATCACGCGGCCGCTGTTGAGCGTCATCGGCTGCGGGCTGTAGCCGACCAGCACCAGACGGCCGCCGGTCTTCAGACAGTTGAACGCCTGCTCCTGCGTCTTGGCGTTGCCGATGGCCTCGAAAGCGGTATCGGCGCCGGCGCCGCCAGTCCACTTGCGCACCTCCTTGTCGAGCCGCTCGACTTTCGAGGCATCGATTACCACCTCCGCCCCGAGCCGCCCCGCCCAGGCGAGCTTGTCGGCGGCCATGTCGACCGCGATGACCCGCGCGCCGATCGCCGCCGCGAGCTGCACGATGTTCAAACCGACGCCGCCGCAGCCCAACACCAGCACCCAGTCGCCGGGGACCACTTTGCCGCGTCGCACGACGGCGTGGAAGGGGGTCGTGATGGCGTCGGCGATGATCGAGCCGGCCTCGAGCGGAATCTCCGGCGGCAGGCGGTAGACATCCTTGGCGGGCGCCACCACGTACTCGGCGAAGCCGCCGTCGACGTGGTTGCCGAACATCCGGTTGTCGTCGCAGATGTTCTCGCGCCCGTCACGACAGGCGGCGCAGACCCCGCACGTCAGCACCGCCGGCAGCAGCACCGTCTCGTCCGCCTTCCAGCCCGTGACGCCTTCGCCCAGAGCGGCGATCGTTCCGCTGATTTCGTGGCCGAGGACCAGCGGCGGCGCCTTGAAGGTCGGCGTGTCGTGGTCGATGAAATGCAGGTCGGTGTGGCAGAGGCCGCAGGCCGCGACCTTCACCAGCACCTGGCCCGGGCCGGGCTCGGGAGTCGGAATCTCGGTCACCTCGAGCGGGCGGTGCGCGGCGTGAAAGACGGCGGCCTTCATCGGTCGTTCTCCTTGGGCTTGCGGGTGTAGATCGTCTTGAAGGCGAGCAGGGTCGCGAGCTGGCAGTCGGTGCAGTCGGCCGGCAGGTGGGAGCCGGCGAGCGCCACGGCTTCGACCTCGTAGCCCAGCGCCTCGTAGAGCGCCACCGCTTCGGCGGCGCGCGGCCCGTCGGCGAGGAAGCGCCGCTCCCAGCCTGCGGCGAGCCGGGCGGGATCGGCGGCGAGCGCCGCCGTCGAAAGGACGCGATGCTCGTCCTGTTTCAGGAGCAGGAGGAGGGCGGCTTCCTCTTCCGGCAGGCCGCCTGGCGGCGAATCGGTCAAGCTCAGGCTCCGCTCGCCCCCAACGCGATTGAATCCGGAGGAGATGTGCTCGCGCTGGCCGCGGCATCGGGACCGGCCGCGGCAGCCGCCGCGGCATTGGGACCGGCCGCGGCCGCCGCCGCGGCCTCGGCGAGCCGCTGCAGGCGCAGCTGCCCGAGGAGCGCCGCGCCGAGCGCCGAGGTGAACTGCACGAGATCGCCTTCGGGTACGTTCACCTGCTCGCCCAACTGCTCGCGCACCACCGTCACCATCTTCTCGAAGCGCATGATGCCGCCAAGCAGCGTGAACTCGGGCTCCATCTGGGCGCGCTTCATGAGCTGCACCGAGCGGCCGACCAGCGAGACGATGGCGCCGTGCATGATGTCGGCCGGCGGCGTCCCTTCGGAGAGCTGGTTGATCACCTCCGATTCAGCGAAGACGGCGCAGACGCCGGAGATCGGGACGGCGCTTTTCGAAGTGTTGACCAGCGGCCCGATCTCGATCGTCGAGTAACCCATGTAGCGTGCTGTCTTCTCGAGGAAGGCGCCGGTACCGGCGGCGCACTTGTCGTTCAGGCGGAAGCTCTTGACCGCCGCCGTGGAATCGAGGCGGCTCGCCTTCATCGTCTGGCCGCCGACGTCGAGGACGGTGCGGGTGCCGGGGAAGAGGAACATGGCGCCGCGCGCGCTCGCCGTCAGATCGGTGACCTGGGTGTCGGCGGAGGCCATCTGGTGGCGCCCGAAGCCGGTCGAGACGATGTACTCGACCTCGGAGCGCTCGACGCCGGCCTCGGCGAGCGCCTGCGCGAGGACGTTCTCGGCCACTTCGTCGAGCTTGAAGCCGGTCGGTTCCAGCCGGCGGCCGAGGATGCGGTTCTCGGAGTCGAGGACGATCGCCTTGGTGTAGGTGGAACCGACGTCGATGCCGGCGGTGATTCTCATCTTCCTGCCTCCAGGCCGGGCATCTTGCCGCTCCCGGCGCTAGCGGAGAGGACCTCGCCGGCCGGGACCCGGCTCGCGAGGATCCGGTCGAGCGCGAAGAGCGCCGCGCCGATCGCGCCCATGAAGTGCGACTCTTCGCTGACGTTGAGCCTGAGATCGAGCCGGCTCTCGAGAGCGGCGATCATCGCCGGGTTGCGTGCCACGCCGCCGGTGAAGGTCACCTGGTCGGCGACGCCGACCCGGCGCAGGAGGCCGACCGAGCGCGCGCCGATCGACTGGTGCACGCCGAGCAGGACGTCCTCGATTTTCTTGCCCTTGCCGAGCCAGGAGAGCACCTCGGACTCGGCGAAGACCGTGCAGGTGGTGCTGATCTTCACCGGGCGCTCGCCGCGCATGGCGGTCGAACCGAGCTGGTCGAGCGGGATGTCGAGGGCGCTCGCGGCGGCGCCGAGGAAGCGGCCGGTGCCGGCGGCGCACTTGTCGTTCATGCAGAAGTCGACGATTTCGCCGTTCGCGGCGACGGAGATCGCCTTGGTGTCCTGGCCGCCCATGTCGATCACGGTGCGGGTGGCCGGGAACAGGTGCACCGCGCCGCGTCCGTGGCAGCTGATCTCGGTGACCTGGGTGTTGCCGAAGGTCACCTTGTAGCGGCCGTAGCCGGTGCCGACGACGTACTCGACCTCCTCTTCGCGCAGGCCGCTCGCGGCGAGCGCCTGGTCGAACGACTCCTGGGCGGCGCGCACGACGTTGGCGCCGGTCATCATCAGGGCGCGGCCGACGATGCGGCGTTCCTCGTCGAGGATGACCGCCTTGGTCTGGGTGGATCCGACGTCGACTCCGGCTGCGTAGGCCATCGTTCCTCCCTCAGGCTCCGCCGGCGCTCGTAGAGCTCGCTGCGGTCGCTGCGGTCGCGGCGGTTGCGGCGCCGGCGGCACTCGCTGCAATGGCCGCCTGCCGCTTGCGGGTCGCCAGCCCCTCGAAGAAGGCGTCCACCCGGTTCTTGAGCTGGGCTTCCGAGACCACGCGGCGGTCCATGTGGTCGGACTCGATGAACAGCGTCGCGGTGTCGAGCTTCGAGAGCAATGAGCGCCGGCTGTCGGCGAGGCCGGTCGAGACCGTGCGGCAGCTCTTGATCGGGTGGAAGACGACGCCGTCGGCGCCATAGTCGGCGATCATCTGCTCGAGGATGCCGGGCGAGAAGAACATGCTGTCCATGGCGTCGCGCACCGACATCAGCATCCCTTCGGCGAGGCTCTCGAGCGGCCGCGCGAGGTCGTACTCGAACCCCAGGTTCCCCCCGCCAGAGGCGAACCAGAGGTAGGTCGAGTTGACGAAGGTGCCGCCCCACTCGGTAAAGAGCTCGTTGAAGCGGCGGAAGATCGGATAGCAGGGCACGCCGACGAAGAGCAGGCGGTACTCCTCCGCGGTCAGGGTGCCGATGCCGTGCGCCGCCTTGTACTCCATCTCCTCGACCAGGTCGGTGAAGTAGGCGGCGCCCCTGGCGTCGCCGCGCAGGCCGTTGGCGACCCCGAGGTAGATCGTGCCGTCGGTGAGCGCATTGAAGAGCGCCGGCCGGCTGCGGTTGAGCTCGAGCACCCGCTTCCAGCAGCGGTTCATGGTGTTGGCGTGACCGAGGGCTTCGCGCAGCCGGTCGATGTCGAAGCGCTGGCCGCTCACCCGCTCGCAGAGCGCGATGAGCTCGGCGATCTGGGCGAGGACGTACTTCTTGTCGTTCTCGAAGTCGACCTGGCCGGGCCCGGTGACGCGTCCGCACGAGCGCGTGCCGGGCACGTCGAGGGTGAAGATCGGCGTCTCGTACATGCGCTCCCAGATCTCCGCCCATTTGATGTAGGTGTTGCAGGCGTTGGTGTAGACCGCGAGCGCCGGCTTGGGGATCCGGCCCATCGGCAACTCGCCGCCGCGCATCTGGGCGGCGAAATCGGCCTTGACGTAGCCGCAGATGTCGGGCGAGTAGCCGAAGTCCTCGGCCTCGTTGAGATAGTCGTGGGCGAGATGGCGCACGGCGGTCTGCAGCGAATTGATCTCGGGGAAAACGATGGGGAAGTCGAAGGTGCGCAGGAGCTCGGCGAGGCTCCCCATCACGAAGACGTAGGCGCCGCCCTGACCCCGCTCGGCGGCGTCGCCAAGGGAGGAGAACCAGTCGCGGAAGAGCTGAGCGCCGTCCCGGTTGGCGCGGCCAACTAGAGGATGGGCCAGCGGGGCGATCGGTGCGAGCGGACTCGCGGCGGGAGAGACGAGCGGGTTGCCGGCGGAAGCGTTTTCCATCAGGGCGCCCTCAACGGAAGAGAAGGTTCTCGACGAAGGTCTGGAGCTGGATCTCGAGGTGGTCGAAGCTCGTCATGCTCTCTTCGAACTCGCTCACGAAGTACGGAATGCCGGCATGGTCGAGGGCCTTGGTGTAGGCGACCTGCTCCTCGAGGCCGGGCTCGCACATCTTGGCCGCCATGACGATCGCGGCGTCGGCGCGGGCGTTGCGGATGCGCTCGAGGAGCATGCGCTCTTTGGGCTTGCGCAGATCGTGTTGCACCGGGCTGTAGCTCGACTGCTCGAGATAGGCGGTGGCGAGATTGGCGAGCGGGTCTCCGGCGACCGAGACGTCGCTCGTCAGCCAGCGCAGGCCGATCAGCAGGTCGTCATCGACGACGTAGCAGGAGCGGCCGATCGAGCGCACGAGGTCGAGCGGTGGCTGCTCGCAGAAGCCGCCCTCGAGCACCACCCGCGTGCGGTCCATCTTCTTCGCGGGACGCTCCGCGAGGCGCGGCAGCATGAACCGGAGGATCTCGTTGTGCTCCTCACGCGGCAGCAGGCCGGCCAGCGCGACCAGGACGTAGGCCTCGTCGGCCGAGACCTGCCAGGGGGTCTCCCGCTTCAGCCGGTAGAGGTCGCGCATCAGGGACCGGTTCTCGTTGAACACGGCGATCGAACAGGCGAGCGCGCGGTCGGCCTCGTCGCGGGTCATCTCGCAGCCGACGGCTGCCTCGACGCTGCGGCGCAGGCGGTCGTACTCGCCGCGGAGCCACATGGCGGCGTGCGCCGAGTTGGCGTTCTGCGGCAGGTAGAGGATCTCGGCCGGGTAGGGGAAGTTACGGCCCCAGATGGCGGCGAGGTTGCGGGCGGCGTCGCAGATCGGATGGCTGACGAACAGGTCGAGCTCGATGCGCTTCGAGAGCGCGAGGTCGAGCGAGGTCTTGAGAATCGAACAGAGATAGGAACCGAAGCGCGAGTCGGCTTGCGTCGGTTCGATCGGCGCGCCGCGCACCTTGAACGGCAGGGCGCCGGCGGCGTGCACAATCTCTTCCGGGAAGTAGACCTGGAAATGGCCGACAACCTTGCCGCCGGCCTCGCGCCAGCGCTTCACGGTCGGAAAGTCGGTGTCTTCGAGGAGCTCGCGGCACTCGTAGAGCGCCGCCTCGAGCGGCTTGTCCCGCCACTCCGGGAAGACCCGGGGCCGCGCGCCCGTGGCGCTCATGCCGGGCTTCCCTTCGGGGCGGGGGCGGTCGGGGCGGGGGCGGTCGGCGCGGGCGCGAGATCGACACCGCAGACGCCGCAGAAGGCGTGCCCGGCGGGCAGGTTCCCGGCGCCGCAGGCGCCGCAGACGCTGGTGGGCGGCCCCCACTGGGTCTCCGAGGAGCCGCCGGCGGCGGCGCGCTCGCGCAGCATCCCGAAACGCGCCGGGCGCTTCTCGACGAAGGCGCGCATGCCCTCGACCGGCTCCCAGGAGGTGTAGTGGAGCGCCAGCCAGTCCTGGGCGTGGCGCACCGTCTGGTGCCAGGCGAGGTCCTTCCAGAAGTTGACCTGCTGCTTGGTGTAGCGGGCGCACTCGGGGAAGCTCGCGAGGAGCTTCTTGGCCAGCTTCGCCACCTCCGCGTCGAGGAGCGAGAGGTCGATCCGGTAGTCGCGCTCGCCGCGCTGGGCGTGCCGGATCTCCTCGGCGGTGGCGTGTTCGATCCACTCCTCGCCGCGCCGGACCGACGGCACTACCCAGTTGACCAGTCCCCAGTCGAGGGCTTTCGCCGCCGGGATCGGCTCGTTGAGGAAGAGGATCTCCCGCGCCCGCTTGTCGCCGACCGTGATCGGCAGCCACTGCGTCGAGCCGCCGCAGGCGACCGAGCCGACGTGGGTGCCGACCTGCTTGATGAAGGCGTGCTGCGCCATGACCGTCAGGTCGCAGGCGAGCTGCGATTCGTTGCCGCCGCCGACCGCCATGCCGTTCAACCGTGCAATGACCGGCTTGCCGGTGTTCAGGATGCTCTCGATGTAGGCGCGGAAGAGCGCCATGTACTTCCAGTAGTCGCGGGGAGTGGTGACGTAGTCCTCTGCGTACTCCTTGACGTCGCCGCCGGTGCAGAAGGCCTGGTGGCCGGCGCCGGTGAGGACGATCACGCCGACCGCGTCGTCGAAGCTGGCGTCGCGGAAGGCGGTCGCGAGCTCCTCGAGGGCGCGTGTACTGTAGGCGTTGTAGTTCTGCGGTCGATGGATGGTGATGGTGGCGACGAAGTCGCTCTTGGCGTAGAGCACTTCCTCGAATCCAAAGCTCGCGGCGGGACGGGAGGGGAACTGGCCCATGGATTGCCTCCGCCAAGATATTACACTAGTGATACGGTCGTGTGTAAAGTGACATACAAAGATGCCTGCGCGGGAGCGGGCCGGACCGCCGGGAGGAGCGCGAGATGGGGTTGTATTTCGAGGAGCTCGAGGACGGGCAGGCGTTCGACTGCGGCGAGCGCACGGTCGGGGATGCGGAGATCGGCGCCTTCGCGGAGCTTTCGGGGGACCGCAATCCCCTGCATCTCGACGACGAGTACGCGCGCGGCACGCCGCTCGGCGGCCGGGTGGCGCACGGCGCGCTGGGAATCGCTGTCGCCACCGGTCTGATGGCGCAGGCCGGACTGACGGCCGGGACCCTCGTCGCGCTGCTCGGCCTCGACTGGCGGTTCGTCGCCCCGATCCGGCCGGGAGACCGGTTGCATCTCGCGCTGCGGGTGGTGGCCCGGCGGGAGCTGCCGGGCCGCGACCGGGGGGTGGTGAAGTTCGTGGCGGAACTGGTGAATCAGGCGGGGGTGCTGGTTCAGAGCGGCGAGATTGTCGAGCTGATCCTTCGGAAGCCGCGGCGACCGACGGTCGCGGGGAGCGGGGACCCGGTGGGCTAGAGATCGCCCGCGGCGCAGACGCTCTGGATGTACCTCTCCGCCGGTTCGGCGAGCACCGCGTGGTAGGTCTCGAAGAGGGTGGCGGCGCGGTCGCCGAGCCAGCCCTCGGGGAGGAGCTCTGCCGGCAGAAACGGATCGCTCGCCGGGAAGGCCCGGTAGGCGTGAACGAGCTCGAAGCGGCGCTCGAAACAGTCCTCGGGGCTCGTGCAGGGGAGCGCCATGCGGCCCCGCGCGGCCTCGCTTCCGGCGTGGCGGCACTGGCCGCAGTGAGCGAGCTGTGGCGCCCAGCGATCGATGAACTTGCGGTAGCTGGCGTTGACCTCGGCCAGATCCCAGCACTGGGCGACGAGCTGAGCGGTGCTCGAGAAGCCGGTGTGCTCGGCCCTGAAGACCTCGACGTTACGAGTGACCTTGAGTCGACGCGCGATGCCTTCGACCTCGGCGCGGACGTCGTGCGGCGTGATCCAGAGTCCGTTGGTCAGGGCGCCGCAGCCGAGCCAGGAGAGCTTGGCGCGCAGGCTGTCGCGCAGGCGCCGGCGGGTCTCGGGGATCGAATAGGCGACGAGGTACCAGGCGCCGTCCCAGGCGGCGTGCCGCGGCGGATGATAGATGCGCTCGCGACCCTCTTCGAGCAGGCGACGCCCCTTCGGGCTGAGGCCGTAGTAGCCGCGCCCCTTGTTCCGCGTGGCGACGAGCCAGCCGCGGGCGGTCATGCGGGAGAGGGCGGTGCGGGTCGCCGGTGCCGACATGCCGAGGCGGCCGAGCAGCGGAATCAGGGCCCCGACCCAGACCGGCCGGTCGCGGCCGAGGAGATAGTCTCCGAACAGGGTGAAAACGAGGTCCTGGGAACGGGGCGAGGCCATGGCGGCGCAACAGTATGGCGGCGCGCGAACGACCGTCAAACAAATGGCACATGAGATGGGCCGCCTGCGACCGCCTCGGACCCCCCGAGGGAACTCGACTCCATGAGGTGCCCACTCCGTGAGGTGCCAGCCTCTTCGGGCGGCGCCCTGGGCGCCGCGGAGGAGGATGATCGCCGGGAGGGGAATCCATGATCGATGCCAGCGAGTTCCGCCTAGAAGCCGCCTCGTGCCCACTGAGTCTTCGGAGCCACCGCAGCCGGGCTCTCTCAACGGTCGTGGCCTGTCTGGGGCTGCTGACGGCAGGAGCGTCGGGGCAGAGTCCGGCTCCGATGGCTCCGACACCTCCGACGGCGGCGAAGGCCGCGCCGCCGGTGCTGCTGCTGAACGAACGCCACCCGCTGCCCGGGATGGTGACGGGCGGGATTCCGGCCGGCACGGGCGGAGCCGCGGACTTCCGCGCGCTGGCCGGTGCCGGGGTGCGGACCTACATCGATCTGCGGGCCGACGCCGAGGTACCGCCGGAGACTGCCGATCTGGCAGCCGGCGCGGGACTCGACTACCGGCGTCTGCCGATCGCCGGCGAGGCGGATCTCGACCTCGCGAGCGCCCGGGCGCTCGATCTGCTGCTCGACGAATGGGGCCGTTACCCGATCGCGCTCGCCTGCTCGAGTGGCAACCGGGTCGGAGCGCTGCTGGCGCTGCGGGCCTTCTGGCTGGACGGCGCCGATGCGGGCGCCGCTCTGGAGGTCGGCCTCGCCGCCGGCCTGACGAGGCTCGAACCGTCGGTGCGGCTGCTCCTCGGACTGCCGCCGATGACAGCGACATCTCCGACACCTGCGACGCCGGCGCCGGGGGCGACCGGTCCACCGAGCCCGGCAGCGGCCGGCGCCGCGAAGCCGCCGCAGAAACCGAACTGAAAGGACCACCATGACCGAAGTGCACAGCACCTACCCGTTCTCCGTCCGTTGGCTCGAAGGCCGGGTCGGACTGGCCAGCGCGCCGGAGGTCTCGCCTGACATCGAAGTGGCTCCGCCGCCGCAGTTCGGCGGTCCGGGAGGCCGATGGACGCCGGAGCATCTGTTCGTCGGCGCGGCGACGACCTGTTGGCTGACGACCTTTCTCGCCTACGCCGAGCGGGCGCGGCTCGAGGTCGTCGCAGTGGAGGCCGCGGGCGAGGCGATCGTCGAGCGCGGCGACGACGGGCGGGTGTCGATCCCGCGGCTCCTCCTGCGGCCGAAAGTGACGGTCCGCAGCGAGGAGGATCGGGCGCCGGCGCTCAAGTGGATGCTGAAGGCCGAAGAGACCTGCCTCATCGCGCGCGCCATGCGGGCCGTGGTCGAGCTCGAGCCCGAGGTGCTCGTCGCCGCCGAGGTGCTCGCCACGAGCGCCGGCGACGAGCGGGGCTAGCGCGGCAGACCGGCGACGCCTTCGATCTCGAGCAGCAGGTCGGCGCGGCAGATGTCGGCCGCGACGAAATGCAGCTCGGGCCCGGGCCCGATGCGCTGCCGCAGGGGCTTGCGCACCAGGTCGAGGTCGGCGGCATCGCGCAGGTAAACCCGGAAGGAATCGAATTCCGCGAGCTCGGGCAGCCTGGTGGTCTCGTCCGAAGAGGTCTCGAGCAGGACCTCGATGTTGCGCAGCGTCTCCTCGAGCTGCTTCAGGAGCTCGCCCACGTGGCGCGTCTCGTGGCCGGTGATGCTCGCGGTACCCGAGAGGAAGAGCACCTGCCCGAGCTCCGGAGGAGAAAGTGTCGCGCGAGTGAAGGACGGCGGTCGCGGGCCGTAGTCGGCCGGATAGCGAAACGCGTGCACCTGCCGGGGATTGCCCAGGTGGCGTCCGGGCGACCTCGCCGCCGCGAACCAGGTCACCAGGTGGTCGCCGGAGCTGCCGACGGCGGACGAAGCCGAGAATCGTTCCTCGGCCCCGGTCACGCCGTAGCGGCTGTCGAAGGCGGCGGCGCGTCCCGCGTTGAACAGCCGATAGCGTTCGGTTCCGTTCTCGACGGCGTTGATGCCCGGCAGGAAGTTCCAGACCCGCAGGAGATGCGGAAAGCCGCGCGTTTCGGCCGCCTCGAGCAGGCCCGCGAAGTGGGTAGCCGTCTCCCGGGTGAGGTCGCCGGCCAGCCGAGTGCGAAGACTGCCGAAGAGGATGCTGCCGTTCTCGGCCCAGTCGACCGGGCCGAGGTGCCCGCGCTCCGTCGCAAGTTCGGAGTACCAGGCCTCGAGTGCAGAGGTCCCGCCGAGGACGCGATTGGGAACCCGGGCGCAGGGCCATTCGGGGCAGGCGCCGGCACCGCCGAAGCGGAGGCTCATCAGGAGGTTGTCGGTCTCCCCGGTCCGCAAGGCGAGGTCCCCCGTGGAACAGGCGACGGGCAGGGGGAAGTGTCCCCCCTCCAGGGCGCCTCGGTCCGTGGGGGAGAGGTTCGAAGACTTCATCCGGTCCTCCAATTTAGACCGGCGCGGCCGCGAAGCTCCCACTCCCCGGGGTGGGCCGGGGACCCTGGCTCGTCCCGCTTCCTCTTGCCGTCGGCGAAACCTCGGGCGCGAATTCGGGTCGGGGCCCGATTTGCGGTGCATCCGCCGATAGACTGCCGCCATTCCAGGCCTGGAGAGCGAACTGCCGCCGATGCCGTCGATGCCGCCCGCCCACCCCCCCACTCGCCCGGTTCCGTCCCGCTTACGGAGGGCGATCCGCCTGCTGCCGCTCTATCCGTTCGAGTGGATCTGCCTCCTTCTGACTCTCGGGAGCGTCGGCTTCCTGCGTTCCAGAGGGATGCGCATCGACTGGAAGACGGTCGAGTACACGGTGTACCCGATGCTCGAGGCGCTGCCACGGCCGCTGCTGCTCGGAGTCGGGCTGCAGCTCGGCGTCCTCCTCCTTCTGCGCAAGCCGCTGTCGGGCTATCTCGCGGCGCTCAAGGACTGGCGTTGGTGGGGGCTGTGGCTGCGCCTCTGGATCGTCTGCATGGCGCTCACCTACACCTATTTCTG